>JAJXTK010000026.1 GCA_021783935.1 Myxococcales bacterium
GACGACCTCGCTCGTCGTCGCGCCCGGTGTCGGAGCCGCGAGCGCGTAGAGCGTCGTGCCGTATAGGACCATGGAGCTCGCGCTGCCGAGCAGCGGCAACACGCCGTCCGCGACGCCACGAACCCAAATGCCAAGATCAGGGTCGAAGGCGTAGAGCGCTCCGTGTGTGGCATCGACCAGCGCCGCATATCCGCCGCGTGCGCCATGCAATAGGACGGCGTCGTCGCCCGCAGCGACGGGCAGAGTGCCTTCATCGACGACCGCGTACTCTAACGACGCGCCCGAGCTCCCGGAGAGGGCGAGGCGCGCCCACCGCGACGTCGTGTTCGGCCCCGCGCGCTCGACCCAGAGGATCTCCGGTTCGGTGCTTGTCGTACGATTCGCCGAGAGCAGGTCGGCCGAAGCGAGCGTCGGCACCCGCGCCGACAGGAACACCGCGCTGCCCTGGCTCGACGCGACCCAGCTCGGGGCGCTGTTGGCCGAGAGGGTCACGACCGCCGCCCCTCCGACGTACGGACGCAGCACGGCGAGCTCGCTGACGGTCGGACCAGCGCTCGCCAGGACGCGCAGCCCCGTCTCCCACGCGGGCGAGCCCGGGAGCCACCCGGGAGGATCGGTCGCGGGTCCGTGCACGAAGTCACGCCAGTGTCGGAGCAAGAACCCCGGCGTCGGGCAGGGGATCGGCATGAGCTTCCCCGCAACCCCCTGGAGGACGTGCCCCGACTCGTCCGTGAACGCCGCGCGAAGCCGACGGCTCTTGGTGCTGTCGAGCGACAAGAGCTCCTTGTCGAGCGACTCGGGGTCCGGGAACGGCAGCGCGCCCGAGAGGAACGGCACCGTCTGGAGTTGCATCTCGCTCCAGAACACGTACGAGCGGGTGCTCGTGAGCCCCGTCAGCCCCGCCGGGGAGTAATCCGGCGTACCGTCCGCCTTGAGCCTGAAGAGAAAGTCGTCGGGCCCTAAGTGAGCGTTCACCGAGTCGGGTGGGAACTGAATGAGCTCATTCCCCCAATCCCAATCGCTCGTCCAAGAAATCGGCTGGTTGGCGAACGCCGACCACGTCGGGCCGTCGACGCAGTAGCCGTGACCGTCACGCACGCAGATCGGCCGAGCGATCTCACGCCAACCTTGCCCCGACCGGTCGGCATGGTTGGCAATCTTGAGATCGTTGCGATAGCAATCACCGCGTTGATCACCCAGACAGAAGTCGAGATCGGGCTCTCCCGTATCACCGAGCGGACAACCGCAGCGATAGACCTGAGCTTGGAACGACTTCTCCATCCCGTCGTCGCCGACGGGATCGTTGTGGCTGATGCCGAAGGAGAGCTTGTTCTCGACCGTCAGCGTCGGCCCGCCGAACGGATCCCCGACGACGGCGGAGCACGCCGTGCCCCGAGGTCCCAACAACGCGGGCGGCGCGGTCGGGTAGGGATCACACGTGTCGCCGCGGAACATGACGCCCATGTCGCGGGTGAAGTCCCCGGGTGCCCAGTTCGTCGACTGCCCCCAGCGGTTTCGCTCCCATTGCGCCACTTCAGGGTTGACGGGACAGAGGTCCTCGCCGTCGGTCAGGCGATCGCCGTCGCGGTCGAGGAAGCCTCCGCGCGTGACGTGCTTCGCGCTCGCCAGGTCACCGGCATGCGAGCGGAAGAGCGGCAGCCCTACGCTCGGGTCGAGGTCGCTCGCAGCGTGGAGGCTCGTCGTGCCTGCCGCGACGTACGGATTGCGGAAGTCCGGATCAGGGTCGCAGAGATCGGCAAGGCCATCTCCGTCGGTATCCAGGGTCGGCCCATCGTTCGGGATGCTCGAACAGGTGTCCTCGCGATCCTGCTTTGCGTTCTCGCCGGTGTGGACGTTCCCTTGCGGGTCTCTCCACGCGTCCGCGGGCGAGACGGAGAGCTCGGAAATCGCGTCGCCATCGACGCTCGGGTAGAAGAAGCGATCGCCTCCGAAGAGCGACGCGAGCGGGCTCGGTTCGTCGGAGGCCCCGTACGTGGAACAGCCCGCATTGGCGCCTCCGTGGAAGCAATCGGCTTCGACCAGCTTGTCCCACGGGAAGCCCACGCAGGCGCCGGCCGTGTCCTTCACGAGGCAGCCGAGGTCGTTCGTGAGAAGGTGCTTCGCGAGCGGCGCGGCCGAGCCGATCGTGGCGTACGAACAGGCGTTGTAGAAGTTGCCGCTCGCGTCCATCGGCGCCTGGGAATTCGTTCCCCACTGCACCTTCGCGATGTGGAACATTGGGCTCGGGCTCGTCAACTTATCTCCGCGTACGGCGCCATTGCCGCGTGCGCTGTCCTGACTGAACGTGTTGTAGGAGCGTACGCCGGGCTCGAAGTACTCATGGTGCTTGCCGGCAGACGGGTACAAGACGGGTTGGGTTCCCTCCATTCTCCCGCGGGGTGGATACAAGTCATACTCCACGATGGCCGTGGTGCTCCCGAGCGTTTCATACTTGGTCAGCAGGCACTCGTCAGGCGAGGCCACGCACCAATCTCGCTCCGCCCGGCAAATAGAGAGCGGATAGCCGTCGGTGGGGTCGCAGCGGAGGTACGAAGGCCACGGCGTACCAACGGCGCCTTGCCAGGATCCTCGATAGCCCTCCCAGTAGTCGAAGTTCGTGCCACTGAATCGCTCGACGACGGCCATCCACTTCCCACCGCCTTGCACGACCCGAACATCGACGTTGACCGATTGGCTGTCTCCCCAGTGCGCATCCGTGTAGGGCGTGGCGTCGCGGAATCCGCCATCTCGGGCGTACAGCTCGCCGAACCGGAAGTGGATCACATGGGTCGCGGTCCTCTCGGCGTTCCAGGGTGAGAAGGGCTCAAAGGGTCGAAGCGAGTACGGGTTGTCGCTGTCGCCGTTCGCGCCCTTGTTCTCGTCCGCATCGAAGTAGTACTTCGGCTGGGCGCACTTGGCGATGATCGACTCGACCTCGTCATCGATCCCATTGCCATCTTCATCAGCGGCGCAGTCGAGCGCTGCGCTCGACTGCATGGCTTGGCGCGATGGAAGGAAGGGCGTTCGCGGCAGCACGCACCAGGCCGAGGGCGCCACGAGCGCATTGCCGAACTTCGTAACGTCATAGCCAGCGATCTCGTTGATCCCAGTTTGGTCGAGCGGCGGAACGGACGCGTGAGCGGCGTGCCCCAGCGTGGCCAGGATCCCGAGGGTCGATGCTGCGAGCGCTCGGGGCGGCGCGACGTGCGAAAGGGCCCAGAGTGTGCGGCGGGAACGAACTGCATTGTGCATTGCTCGGCCTTCTCTCCAGGTTGGGTTTCACGCGAAACCAGGCGGCCGGCGTTGAGGGCCATCTCGATCGGTCCAAGTCGACGCTCGATCGCTGCTGGTCGAACATGGACGAGCTAGGTTCCACGGTCAACCGGGAGATGCCCTGGCGAGGCATCTCGAAGTCGGCGGTTTGGTCCTCGTCACGCTGTCACCACCCATCGCTGCGCGGCCGCTTCACCTCGAACCGCAGGTAGCGTGGGAGTGTCGTGAACGAGCGGTGCTGGATTGACCGCGGGTCCGGATCGAGCTGCGCGAGCGGAACGGTGCTCGTGATCGAGCCGTTCACGAGGTCGCGGCAGCCGGCGCCCCGCGCGAGGCCGCAGCCGTAGCCTGTGCGCCCGCCACTGCCTCCGAGTCGCCGCACCAAGACTGCCCCCGCGCCGCCGGAGCGTCGACCGCCGCACATCGACGCCTTCGCGCTCCGCCCCTGGCAGGTCGTCGCGATGGCCTGGGCGCGCACGCCGAGCGTGCTCCTGCCCCTGCAATTGCGCGAGCTTCCAGCGCTCATCGGCCGTTTCCCGGCATATCTGCTGCGCAAGCGCGTGCGCGTTCGCCCCCGCCAACTCGAGTGGCTCCACGCATTCGCACCCGGCGCCGCACGTCCCGGGCAGGCCCCCGTCCACGAGCGACGCTGACGCCGCCGATCAGCGCGGTCGGCCGCGGCTCGGGATGATCTGCACGCGGCGCTGGTCCCCCTCGCCTTCGCTCTGGGTGCGCACGCCCGGGAACTTCGCGAGCGCGAGGTGCACCACGCGGCGCTCGCGCGGGCTCATCGGATCGAAGGTGATGACCTTCCCCTCGCGCACGGCCTGCTCGCCGAGCTTGACCGCCACCGCCGCGAGCCCCTGCTCGCGACGCGCGCGGTATCCCTCGATGTCGAGCACGACGTAGCGGCGGCCGACGGGCCCGCGGTTGACCACGCGGTTGACCAGGAACTGCAGCGCAAAGAGCGTGCTGCCGCGCTTGCCGATCAGGATCGACGCGTCGGGCCCGGCGACGTCGAGCTCGATCTGTCGCCCGTCGTTGCCCACCAGCCGCGCCTCCGCGTCGACGCCCATCTTGGAGATGAGCTCGCGCAGGAACTCGAGCGCGCGCTCGGCCTTGCCGTCCTCGGGGGCCGGCCCCGCCTCACCCTTCGCCTCGGGAGCGTCGTCGGCGAACCCACCCGCCGCGTCGCGATCGTCCACACCGGTCATCGGTCTGCCTCGTTCACCAGCAAATCGCCCACGCGCTCGCGCGCTCAGGCGTCGTCGTCCTTCGTCTCGCTGCGCCGCGCGAGCTCTTTCGCCGCGCGCGGCTTCTTCTGGTCGGCCGCGCTCGTCTCGGCCTGCGTCACGACCACCGCCGCCGGCCCGTGCGACTTCATGTAGCGCTCGACGCCGATCGTCTGCGCGATGCCGAGCATGGAGTTCGTGAGCATGTACACGCCCAACCCCGCCGGCAGGAAGAGCATGAACACCGTGAACATCGCCGGCATGAAGTAGGTGAAGATCTTCTGCTGCGCCGGGTCCATCTGCATCGGGGTGACCTTCTGCTGGATGAACATCGTGGCGCCGAGCACCGCCGGCAGCACGAAGCGCGGGTCGGGCGAGCTGAGGTCGTGCCAGATGCCGAACGGCTCGTGATAGAGCTCGATCGCCGTCTGCAGCGCCGTGTACAGCGCGAACCACACGGGCATCTGGAGCAGGGCGGGCATGCAGCCGGCGACCGGGTTGATCCCGTTCTTCTTGTAGAGCTGCTGCGTCGCCAGCATCTTCATCTGCTGGTCGCCCTCGTGCTTCTTGTTGATGGCGTCGAGCTCCGGCTTGATCTTCCGCATCGCGATCGACGAGCGGATCTGCGGGATCGTCAGCGGCATCAGCGCGAGGCGCACGGTCACCGTCAGCAGGATGATCGCGATGCCCCACGAGCCGGTGATCCCGCGCAGGAAGCCGAGGTAGTGCACGAGGACCTTCGCGATCACCGCGAAGGTGCCGAGGTCGATGAGCTGATCGAGCCGGTGGCTGCCGCCCCCCGCCTGCGCGAGGACGTCGCGCTCCTTGGGTCCGAGGAAGGCCAGCGACTGGTAGGTCGCGACCTCGTCCTTTTGCAGCTCGCGAGGCTCCCACGAGACGTAGGCGTGATAGAGCGCCTGCTCGTGGGGCGTCCCGACCGCGAGCGCGTCGGCCGCCGCGGAGCACTCGGCCCCCGGCGTGAGCGGGACGATCGCCTGGGCGACGTAGCCGCTCGAGATCTCGGAGAAGTCGACGTTCCCCTTCTCGACGAACCACTGCTTCTCGAGATCACCCCGGTCCTTGCGCTTGACCTTGCCGTCGATCGCGCAGCCCGCCTTGAACATCTCGTTCGGCGAGGCGCGCGAGAGCATGCCCCCCTCGGCGGACTTGAACTGCAGGGCGTAGAGCCCGAGCCCGAACTCGTGGCGTCGGCGCTCGCTCGAGAGGTTCTTGAGGGTCGTCGACGTCGAGAGCTCGTAGCGCCCCGGCCCCGCCGTCACCACGTGCGTGATGGCGACGACCCCGGGCTCGACGTGCGTGAAGGTGCACGCGTTGCCCTTCTGCTCGACCGAGTACTCGATGAAGTCGCCCGGGACCTGCTGCTCGGCGCGGTCAAAGCGGAAGATCGGCCGCAGCGCCGCCCACTGCGGCGTCGGCTGCATCTGCGCGTCGTGAGTCGTGCGGAAGGCGAGGTCGATCGGCTTGCCGCCGTCGAGGTACTTCTTGCCCTTGATCTCGTAGGCCTGGAGCCCCGCGCCGACGCCGCCGAGGCGCGCGACGAAGTCGGGCGTGTCGATGACGCAGCTGCCCCCCTTGGGCGCGCCGGCGGGCAGGGGCAGCTCCTGGTTGAGGGCGAAGGGGAGGCTCTTGTCGGTGTCGTCGAATTTCCTGAGATCGGCCCCGCCTTGCCCCTCGTGCTTGCCGCAGCTCTTGAAGAGCGTGAAGACGAGAAAGAAGACGCCGACCGCGAGCAGGATCCGCGACAGCGAGTTGCGATCCATCGTGTTTCTCGGGCTTCGACGCAGGGAGGGAGGGGAGGGGGCGTGCGCGCCTCAGCGCGGCGACGCGGGCGGGACGGGGTCGTAGCCGCCCGGATGGAAGGGGTGGCATCTACTCACCCGCCGCACCGAAAGCAAGGTGCCGCGGAGCGCGCCGTGCACCTTCAGCGCGTCGATCGCGTAGTGCGAGCAGGTCGGCATGAACCGGCAATGGCCGCCGAGCGCCCACGCCAGCGTGTACTGGTAGAGGCGCACGAGCAGGATCAAGAGGCGGGCGGCCATCGCGCGCGGCAACTCTAGCAGGCCGTGGAGCTTCTCCGAGACCGGCCGATCCTCTGCCGCGGCGTGCCGCGATCAGGCGCGCGATCCACCGCAGCCTGCCGGCGGTCACGGTCTCCGCAGGCCGCTTCTCGACGACCTGCTGGGCGCGCCGGCGCGATGTGCACCCGCGGGCCACGTCGTCGCCGCGTCACGGCCGGCCCTTTCGGCTCGGCGCTCGCTCCCCCCGCAGCACCTCGTGCGCGCGACGTCGAAGCAGCCCCCGCACGACGTCCCACTCCGCCTGCACGTCGGCGAGCGCGAGCGTGGGCGCGCCGGCCTTGGCGATGACGACGACGTCGACGCCGTTCGGCAAGAGCGCCGGATCGAGCCGGAACGCCTCGCGGACCAGCCGCTTGACGCGGTTGCGCTCGACGGCCGATCCGACCTTGCGCGTGACGGTCACGCCGAGCCGCGCCGCCGCCTCCACGCTCGGCCCCTCGCCGATCAGGAGCAGGAAGTGCGGGGTGTGCACACGCGCCCGCGAGGGGTGCAGTCGAACGAAATCGCCCCGCCTTCGCAGCCTGCGCGCCTTGGGGAAGGCGAAGCCGGCGGGCGAGGGCGAGGCGTGGTCGGTCGCGGGGGGCATCACCGCCCCGACGATCACTTCTTGTAGGTGGCCACGGCGAGGCGCCAGCGCCCCTTGTTCCGGCGGTTCTTGAGGACCTTCCGGCCCGACGACGACTCGTTGCGAGCGCGGAAGCCGTGGGTTCGGGCGCGGCTGACGTTGTGGGGCTGGTAGGTGCGCTTCATGGCTCGGCTCCGAGGCTTCCAAGCGCGCCGCAGGCTCGCGGCGGCCCCCGATGAGCGGGGCCGCGAAGAAGAGCACGCGTCCTCGAGCCTGTCAACCCGACTGGGGCATCGCGCGCCGCCCCGCGTCGGCAGTCATGCTAACCGTCGAAGCCACGATGGCTCGGCTCCTCTGCGCGCTCAGCGTCGATCTCGACGAGATCGATCACTACCACGCCATCCACGGCATGCCCGCCCCCGAGGGGGATCGCGCGCCCGTCTACGACGTCGCGATCCCGCGCCTTCGGAGGCTCGCCGGCGCGCTCGAGGTCCCGCTCACCTTCTTCGCGGTCGGCCAGGATCTCGCGCGCGAGCGCTCGGCCCACGCGCTCGAGCAGGCCGTCGCCTCGGGGCACGCGGTCGGCAACCACACGCAGTCGCACTTCTACGATCTCACGCGCAGGCCGCGCGAGCTCATCGCGCGCGAGATCGACGAGGCCCAGGCGGCGATCGAGCGCGCGTGCGGCGTGCGGCCCAAGGGCTTTCGCGCGCCGGGCTACACGATCACCCGCGAGGTGCTCACGCTGCTCGAGGAGCGCGGGTTGCTCTACGACAGCTCCGTCTTCCCGTGCCCCGCGTACAAGGGGGCGAAGGACCTCGCGATCAGCCTCTATGCGCTCACCGGGCGGCCGAGCCGATCGGTCATCGACACGCCGGCCGTGCTGCTCTCGCCGACGCGCCCCTACCGCGTCGGCCGCCCCTACTGGCGGCGCGGCTCCGGCCTCCTCGAGCTGCCGATCCAGGTCACTCGTCGGCTGCGGCTGCCGTACATCGGCACCTCGATCATGCTCGCCGGGCCCGAGCGCGCGCGCCTGCTCACGCGCGGCGTCGTCGGCGAGCCGCTGGTGAACCTCGAGCTGCACGGCATCGACGTCCTCGACGAGCACGACGAGGGGCTCGCCCCGCTGCGCGATCGCCAGCGCGACGTGCGCGTGCCGGTGGTGCGCAAGGAGGCGAGCCTCGCGGCCGTCGTCGACACGCTGCGCAGCGAGGGGTACTCGTTCGTGACGCTCGACGAGGCGGCGGAGCACTTCGCGTGACGAGCGCGCTCGAGGCTCGCGCCCTCGCGCCTGTTCGCTAGCTGCGCCGCCGCAGCACCGCGCCGCCGGCGCCCACGCGGCGCACGCCTCCGCGCTCGAGGATCGCGTTGCGCCCGACGCCGCCGAAGCGCGCCTCCTCGGTGTCGAGCACGATCTCCCAGTCGCCCTCGAGCGCGAGCGCGCCGCCGCCCGCGAGCCCCGCGACGAACGCGAGCGCCTGTCGGCGGAAGATCGCCACGAGCTCGTCCGCGCGCTCGACGCGCAGATCCGCGCGCCCGCGCGCGCCGCGCTCAGCGTGCGTTCGACGTCGTCGCCGCGCGCGCCCTTCGCGTACAGCACCAGCTCGACCGACCCGCGCTCGGGCGCCCACACCCGGAACGTCGTGGAGGCGCCGTCGGCGGCGGGCTGCGCCCCGTGTCTTCGCGACCGTCGCGTCGTCGCCATCGTCGTTCGCTTGCCGGATTGCGCGGGGCGTATCGAGCCTCGCCTCACGGGGCGCTCGGGCCGATGGAGTCCAGGATCGCCTCGAGCGGGATCCACACGAGGTCTGGCCGTCGTCGCAGCTCGACCCCCAGCTCCTCGAACGCCCGCTCGAGCGCGATCGCCTCGACCCGCAGCGAGCGCAGCTCCGGCTCGCGCGCCACGAACGGCGCGTCCTTCACGACGTCGAGGTAGCCGCGGAGGCACGCCGCCGCCGCCCAGCGATGCCAAATCGCCCCCCAGGGCGCCGCGCGCGGCTGGTCCTCGGGGCGCAAGGCGAGCAGGGCGGTCGCCGCCGCGTAGCGGAACGAGAGGGCGATCGTCGCGAGATCGCGGAAGGCGCTCGCCTTGCGCCGCCGCTCGAAGACGCTGCGCTTGGGCCCTCCGCCGACGTCGACGAGGACGTAGTCCTTGCCCGTGAACAGCGCGCGCGACAGCCGCAGGTCGCCGTGGCAGCGGATGCGCGCCGCCGAGGAGCGCTGACGCAGCGCCGCCTCGAGCCGACCGAGCACCGCGTGCTCGAGCAGCAGCACGCGCGTCGCGCGTGCCTGGGCGTCGGCCGGCAGCTCCTCGAGGGCACGGCGCAGCGCCCCGTTCACCCGCCCGATCAGGTTGCGCGCGTTCTGGTACTCGGAGCGTTGATCCGCCGCGGTGTTGAAGACGGGCGCGAAGGCGGGGTCGTCGGACGACGCGAGCGCGAGGTGCAGCTCGGCGACGCGCTGCCCGAGCAGCCGCGCGAAATCGCGGTAGGAGCCGATCATCTCGCCGTGCCCCGCAGGCGGCTCTCGGTAGGCGAGCGACGACAGCGGCTCCGTCGGCGGCGACGGCGGCGCGTCCGACGCGGGCAGCGCGAGGACGCGCTCGTAGGCGCGCCCGAGCTCGCTGCGCGCGTGCTGCCACGCCGTCCCCTGGTGCGCGATCTGCTCCTCGAGCACCGCCAGCGTCATCGGCTCGCTGCGCGGCGCCCGCAGCTCGATGTGCCCGAGCAACTTCGGCGTGAGGCTGCTCTCGCCCTTCGCGTGCAGGAGCTTGCCGACCTCGAGCTCCGGCGCGGCGCCCTCTTCGAGCCGATAGAGCAGCTTGAGCATGTACGCGTCGCCGCACGCGATCGTGGCCCCGAGCCGCTCGGTCGGCAGCGTGCGCGCCTGCGGCCCGACCCGCTCTTCGACCACCATCGCCGGCAGCGTCGCGGCGACCAGCGAGCCGTGCGCGCCGCGCAGCCGAGCGCCGCGCGCGATCGCGGCGACGAGCGCCTGCGAGAGCGCCTCGCTCGGCGCCTCCAGCAAGAACGTCGCCCCCTGCTCGCGCGAAGACCGTGCCCCGTCGGCCCCCGGCGCCTCGCGCAGCGACAAGGACGCGACGATGCGCCCTGCCTCGGCCGCGCCCTGCGGCGAGGCGGTGCGCGACTCGCTGACCGCCAAGGCGAGCGGCAGCGCGAACTGCGCGCTCTCGCCGTCCGCGTACTCGATCTGCACCCACGCGAGCACGAGCGTCGGTTCGGGCTCGTCTCGCAGCCGGAAGACCTCGACGACGCGCGCTCGCGCCGGCGGGCCTGCGAGCCAGCCGCGCGCCTCGAAGAAGGCCGCGAGCGCGTGCTCGAGCAGGCGGCGCTCGCTGCCGAAGAGCAGCTCCCGGCTGCTGGAGCACGCGATCGACGGCGGCTCCCTCGCGACCGCACGCGCGTCGAGCGTCGCGCGGCGCGGCGGCTCGAGGTGGAGCCAGTAGAAGCCATGACCGGCGAGCATCAGCGGGTAGGCGCGCTCGCCGATGGCGGGGAAGTGGGTGCGGCCCATCAGCTCGAACGGCACGAGCCCCTTGTACGCCGAGAGATCGAGCTCCAGCGCCTGCGCGTGGCGCGAGAGGTTCGCCACCACCAGGACGCGCTCGTCCTCGAAGGTGCGCACGAACGCGAGCACGTGCGGGTTGCGCGGGTGGAGGAACTCGACCCCGCCGCGCCCGAACGCAGAGAAGCGCTTGCGGAGCGCGATGAGCCGCTTGTGCCACCAGAGCAGGGAGTTCGGGTTCGACTGCTGCGCCTCCACGTTCAGCGCCTCGAAGTGGTACTCGGGGTCGATGATGATCGGCAGCACGAGCCGCTGCGGATTGGCGCGCGAGAAGCCGGCGTTGCGATCGGCGCTCCACTGCATGGGCGTGCGCACGCCGTTGCGGTCGCCGAGGTAGATGTTGTCGCCCATGCCGATCTCGTCGCCGTAGTAGAGGACGGGCGTGCCCGGCATCGAGAACAAGAGCGCGTCGAGCAGCTCCATGCGCCGGCGATCGTTGCCGGTGAGGGGCGCGAGGCGCCGGCGGATGCCGAGGTTGATGCGCATCTGCGAGTCGTGGGCGTAGGCGCGGTACATGTAGTCGCGCTCCTCGTCGGTCACCGTCTCGAGGGTGAGCTCGTCGTGGTTGCGCAGGAACATGGCCCACTGGCAATTAGGGTGCAGCTCGGGCGTCTGCCGGAGGATGTCGATGATGGGGAATCGCTCCTCCATGTGAATGGCCATGAAGAGGCGCGGCATGATCGGGAAGTGGAAGTTCATGTGGCACTCGTCGCCGTCGCCGAAGTAGCGCGCCGCGTCCTCGGGCCACTGGTTCGCCTCCGCGAGGAGCATTCGGTCCTTGAAGCGAGCGTCGATGTGCGCGCGCAGCTTCTTGAGGAACGCGTGCGTGGCCGGGAGGTTCTCGCAGCTCGTCCCCTCCTCCTCGTAGAGGTAGGGCACCGCGTCGAGGCGCAGGCCGTCGACGCCCCGCGCGAGCCAGAAGTCGACGACGCCGAGCATGGCCTCGTGCACGGCGGGGTTGCGGTAGTTCAGGTCGGGCTGGTGCGCGAAGAATCGGTGCCAGAAATACGCCTTCGCGAGCGGATCCCACGCCCAGTTCGAGGGCTCGAAGTCGGGGAAGATGATCCGCGCCTCCTGGTACTTGTCTGCGGTGTCGCTCCAGACGTAGAACTCGCGCTCCTCAGAGCCGGCGGGGGCGCGGCGCGCGCGCTGGAACCACGGGTGCTGGTCGGAGGTGTGGTTGAGCACGAGCTCCGTGATGATCCGCAGGCCGCGACGGTGGGCTTGATCGACCAGCTCGTCGAAGTCCTCGAGCGTGCCGACGTCGGCATGGACGTCGGTGTAGTCGGAGATGTCGTAGCCGTCGTCTCGCCCCGGAGAAGGGTAGTGCGGGAGCAGCCAAATCGCGGTGATCCCTAGATCGGCGAGGTAATCGAGCTTGCTCGTGAGCCCCTTGAGGTCTCCGCTGCCGTCGTCGTTGGCGTCGAAGAACGACCGGATGCGGACCTCGTAGATGATCGCGTCCTTGTACCACTGCGGATCGCTCCCCCCAGCGTGGGGGCGGAGCGAGTGGGCGCCGGCATCGATGGATTTCGCGCGGTCGTTCATCGCGCCCTCCCGAGAATCGCGCCCTCAGCGGCATGCGGCGAGCGCATCGAGAAAACCCTCCGCCCACGTCACGGCGTTCGAGCGCTGGACGGTGGCGAGCAACTTCGCGTGGCGGGCCCTGCGCTCGGGCAGCTCCATCGACAGCGCTCGATGGAGATCCCGTGCCATCCCGTCCGGGTAGTACGGGTTGGTGAGCAACGCGTCCTTCATCTCGGCCGCCGCGCCGGCGAATTTCGACAACAGGAGCACGCCGGGGTTCTTCGGGTCCTGCGCCGCGACGTACTCCTTGGCTACCAGGTTCATGCCGTCGCGCAGCGGCGTGACGTAGCCGACGGCGGCCGCGCGGTAGAGGGAGGCCAGCTGCGGCCTCGCGTATGACCGATACAGGTAGCGAATCGGCACCCAGGCCGCCTCGCCGAACTCGCCGTTGATGCGACCCACGATCGCCTCGATCGTCGCCCGCTGCTCGGCGTAGCGCGGGACGTCGGCGCGTGACGGCACCGAGACCTGCACGAGGCTGACCTTACCACGCCACTCGGGCTGCAGCTCGAGCAGCCGGCCGAACGCGATCAGCCGCTCCGGGATCCCCTTGGTGTAGTCGAGGCGATCGACGCCGAGCACGAGCTTGGCGTCGCCGAGCGAGCGCATCATCGCGTCGATCTCCTCGAGCACGGCCGGCTCCGACGGCTCCCGGAAGGTGTCGGGCACGATGCCGATCGGCATCGCCGCGATGTGCGTCGCGTGTCCGCGGTGATGCACCACGTCCTCGGCGATGCGCACGGGCAGCAGCGCCGCGGCGCAGGAGCGGAAGTTGTCGACGTGCTGCGGCGTGTGGAAGCCGAGCAGATCGAAATCGAGCATGCCGTCGAGGATCTCGTCGGCCCACGGGAGCATCGAGAAGATGTCGAGCGATGGGAAGGGGATGTGGAGGAAGTGCCCCATCGGCCCGAGGTGGCCGCGCCGGCGCATGGCGCGCGCGAACATCAGCAGGTGGTAGTCGTGCGCCCAGATCGTGCCGTTCTTGCCGATCTGGGCGGTGGCGGCGTCGGCGAACGCCTCGTGCACTTGCAGGTAGGCCTCCCAGTCGACGTCGGAGAAGGTCACCTGCGCGGGGAACGAATGGAACACCGGCCAGAGCGCCTGATTGCAGAATCCAGAGTAGTAGTGCCGATACCAAGACTCCCTGTAATCGAGCCACGCGAGCTGCGTGGGCCCATCGTCGATGACGCCGCTCTCCGGGGGCTCCGAGTCGGGCACGGTGCGGCCGCTCCACCCGAGCCACATGCCGCCGCGCGCCCGCAGCGCGGGCTCCAGCGCGGATACCAGCCCGCCCACGTTCCGCTTCCGATCCGGGTCGTCGGGCTCGAGGTGACCGAATTCCGGCAGTCGGTTCGAGATCACGAGCAGCGACGGCCCGGGTGCGATCGAGCGCGTCGGCGGCCGCATGTGCGGGCGCGGCAGCGGCACGTCGAGCGGAGCCTCGCCGGCCCGAACGCCGTGCAGCCAGCGGAGCCAAGCGTGCACCTGCTCGGTGCCCGACAGCTCCCAACGCGCGGCCGTGTGTCGGTGGTCGTCGTCGTTCGCGCGAACGAGCACCGACTCGTCCTGCGCGGCGAGGGCGCGGAACATGTCCTCGTCGGTCACGTCGTCGCCGATGGCGATCAAGCGCGCGCCCGCGCCGGCGAGATCGCGCAGCCACGGCACCGCCGAGGACTTGCGCACCGAGGCGGGGCGGATCTCGGCGACCATGTTCCCCTCGAGTCGTTCGAACGCGGGGTGCTGCGCCAGGAAGGAGTCGAGCAGGCCGTACGCCTCGACGAGCAGCTCGCCGCGTCGGCCGCGACGAACGTCCCGGTAGTGCAGTGCGACCGTGGTGCTCTTGCGCTCGACGAGCGCGCCGGGGTGGCGTCGCGCGAGGGCGTCGAGCCGATCGCCGAGCGCGGCGAGCGGCGCGGGATCGAGGTCCGTCGTGAGCTGCCACGCGCCCGCGCCTCGTCGCGCCGCGCCGTGCTCGGCCACCAGGCGAACGCTGGGGGCAGGGAAACACCCCTCGAGCCAGTCTTTTGCCCGTCCGCTGACGACGGCGAACGTGACGCCCGACGAGACCGAGAGGCGCTCGACGAGCGCGACCACCTCCGCGCTCGGGCGCGCCGCGGCGGGCGTCTTCGCGAAGGGCACCAGCGTGCCGTCGAGATCGCACAGGATCCCGAGCGGGGTGTGCCGCGCGATGCCCATCCAGTCCGCGCTCGTCATGGTGCGCCGCCCGTCTGCGACGCGTCCGGCAGGCGCGCCGAGAGGTGTGCGTGCACCTTCCGTGCTGTCGACGCTCGGCCGCCTCGTGCACGCGCGGGACAGCGTGGCCCCGTCGCGCCCGTGGGACGCACCCGTCCCGTCGAGCGTCGCGCGTGGCGCCGCCGAGCGCTACTTCTGACGACGGAACGTGGTCTTGGCGACGCCGTTGACCGTGCCGGGCACGCAGCCGGTGATCGTGGTCGCGTCGCTCGGGCTCGTCTTCGCGTCGACCTTGGCCGTCGCGAAGGTCACCTCGATCGTGTCGTCGTCCTTCAGCGCCGCCTCGAGAGCGCCGTTGGGGCCCTTCGTCGACTCCACCGTGCACGACGCGATCGCGTCGCTGGAGTAGCGCTTCGCGGGCGCGATGGGGTAGGGGCGGTAGCGATCTGTCACCTTGAAGGTCTTGTCGTCGGAGCCGGGCGACAGCTTGAAGCGGACCTCGTCCTGCCTGTACGCGCCCTTCCACTGCGCCTCGTCGGCGACCCTGAACTCGAGGTCGTCGCCCGACTTGGCCGCCTCGAGGTCGCGGTCGGTCACGTCGGAGCGCCACTTGCCGACCAGCGCGTCGAGCGGCGCCTTCTTCTCGGGCTTCTCGCGCTCCTTCTCTTTCTCCTTGTCGGCCTTCTCGGGGTCCTTCTCCTTGTTCTTCTGCTTGGCCTCTTCCTTCTTGGTCTCGGCCTTGGCGCTCGTCTTGCTCGACGTGTCGGACGGCTGGCTCAAGTACAGGTAAGCGCCGGCGCCGCCGCCGCCGAGCAGCAGCAGCGCGACGAGGCCGATCACCAGCCCCGCCGAGCCGCCGCGCTTCTGCGGGAGCGTGGGCGCCGAGGGGACCGGCGCGTAGCCCGGGGCCGACGCGTAGGGGTTCGAAATCGCTCCCGGCTGCGGCGCGGCCATCGCCGCGGTGCCGGCGCCGGCGCTCGGCGCGCTCGGGTTCTCGTACGAGGTCATCGATCGCGGCACCACGATGCCGCCGGTGTACTGATCGACCGCGGCGCGGAACTCCTCGCACGACTGGAAGCGCGCGTTGCGATCCTTCTGGGTCGCGCGCTGGATGATCTCGTCGATCCACGGCGGCGCGTCGGGACGCAGGCCCCTGACGCTCGGGACCGCCTCCGACATGTGCTTGGTCATGATGTCGTACTCGGTCTCGCCGTCGAACGGCACGACGCCGGTGACGAGCTCGTAGAGCACGATGCCGAGGGCGTAGACGTCGAGGCGCTTGTCGAGATCGCGCTGCCCCTTGATCTGCTCGGGGGCCATGTAGAACAGCGAGCCGACGATGCCGCCCGCCTGGGTCGGTCCCTTGGTCGAGCCCTCCGCCTTGGCGATGCCGAAGTCCATCACCTTGGCGACCCCGTCCTTCGCGCGCACGAGCACGTTGGCGGGCTTGAGGTCGCGGTGCATCAGCCCCTCTTTGTGGGCCGCGCCGACGCCGTCGAGGACCTGCTTGAACAGCCGGAAGACCTCTTCGAGCGGCAGCTTCTGCCCCGCAGAGTTGGCCTTCTCGAGGGTCCGATCGAGCGACTCCCCCTCGATGAATTGCATGACGATGAAGAGCTCGTTCGTCTCGGGGCTGTTGATGATCGAGTTGAAGCGGACGACGTTCTGGTGGTCGATCTTCGCGAGCGCCTTCCCCTCGGCGAGCGTGCGCTCGCGGAAGTCGCCCCGGTTGGCGAACTCGGGGCGGATCGACTTGATGACGACCTTCTGCTCGGCGTTCACGTCGGTGGCGACGTAGACGACGCCCATGCCCCCCTCGCCGAGGACGCGCTCGACGCGGTATTTCTTGTCGATCAGCTGGCCGACCTGGGGCTGCGACGAGACCCCGCCGCCGGGCGCGCCGGCCCCGCCGCCGGTCGTGCCCCCGGCGAACCCGGGCGCGTTGGTCGACGCGAAGCCCCCCGGCATGCCCTGCCCGTACCCCTGCGGCGCGGGCGGCGGCGCGCCGAGCGGCGCCCCGCAGTAGGCGCACTGCGTCGCGGTGTCGTAGTTCTGCTGGCTGCAGCGCGGGCACGAGACGAACATCGAGCGGCTCCTAGCAGGCAGTTGAAAGACGGCCTGCGGAAACGGTGACCGTCAGCAGGCTGTGGTCGATCGCGCGAGAAATCCAGGGATGACGCGGGAGAGGATCGGTCGGTCTCGGAGAGAGGCCACAGCCCGCCAGGCGGGCGGATAGAGGCGGTCCCCCCCCTGCGTCGCCTGGGCGGGCAAGATGGTACGTGAGGCCGAATGCGCCGTCATGCGTGAGACGGGCGGCGCGCCCGCGCGGTGCAGCTCGGCCCTCGCGTCCGTCGGGCGCGTCGGCTCGTGCGTTCGAGGCGCCCCAGCGCCCTCAGCTCCAGTGCTTGGCGCGCACCGCCGCCGGGTCGACGGCCTTGATGCGTGGCTCCAGCGCCTCGCGGAACGCCTCGTCGTCCCCCTCGTCGAAGGCCGCTTCGCCGAAGCCCGCCGCCAGGTCCATGCTCATCGCCAGGATGTGCACGAAGCTCGCGAAGGACGAGGCGGCGAGGGTGGTCTTCCAGGTCCCCTTCTCGGTCTTCTGGCCGACGTAGACGGGGCAGTCCCCCTCGGCGTCGAGCTTGGCGACGTCGAGGAAGTACGGGTCACCGAAGAGGCTCGAGGTCGCCACCACGACCCACGACTTCTTCCAGTCGCCCTCCTTGCCGGTGACCTTCGAGGCGCCGTCCTCGCCGACCGCGAAGCCGACCTGCCCCTCACGGAGCTTCTCGCTCGAGAGCAGGCGCACCCTCTCGACCGGCGTGACCGTCTCGACCTCGATCGGATCGGCCGCGGCCAAGAACGCGCGGTAGCGCGCGGGGATGCGGAATTCCTTCTTGAGCTCCGCGATGGCCTCGGCCGAGGCCGTGCCCCACTGGCTCTTGAGCTTCCGACGTTCGAACACGGCGCGGAGGAGGTCGACCGCTTCCCGCAGATCGCTGTCCATTTTCCGAGAACACCTTGCGCGGCCGACAGACCGCGTCCGCAGGACCGAAGGGAACCCTCCCCCGCCCTCCGGACGGGCCACCCGAAGGGGGGGCAGACTCTAGCCTCCGCGGGTTTCTCTCGTCCACCCCGATCCGGACGGGGCCGTACCGAAAACGAAAAGGCCCGTCATTCCCACGGCATCGGCGCTCCGCCCGCGCCGACGTGGGCCCTGAACGCGCGGTGCACGCGGCGCGTCACGGGGCCCGGAGCGCCTCGGCCGATCGTCACGGTCCGCGCGCCGTCGAGCACCCGGACGACCGCGACGACCTCGCGGATCGTCGAGGTGATGAAGACCTCGTCCGCCGCGAGCAGGCGGTCGATCGGCAGATCGGCGACCTCCACGGCCAGCCCCGCCTCGGGCGCCGCGGCGAGGACGTGTCGCCGCGTGACGCCGCTCAAGATGCGGCGCTCCGGCGGGGTGACGAGGCGCTCGCCGAAGACTGCGAACACGTTCGAGGAGCCCCCTTCGAGCGCGAGCCGCGCCCCCGCGGCGCTCGTCTCGACGAACAGCGGCTCGTAGGCGCCGTGCCCCTTGGCCTCGCGCAGCGCGAGGAGGTTCGCGAGGTAGCTCGAGGCCTTGGCCCCTTCGGCCGCCGTGCCGTCGGTCGCGCGCGGCGCGCTCGCGAGCCACAGCGCGACGCCGTCGCGATAGATCTCCCGCGGGGGCAACGTCAGCGGGTGCACGAGGGTCACGCGCGTCGGGCCGACGGCGAGATCGGGGTCGAGCCCGAGCGGCCCCGCGCCGCGCGTCAGGACCACGCGCAGGTACGACTCCGAGAAGCCGGCCTCGCGCACCTCGCGCGCGAGCTCGTCGACGAGCTCCTGCTGCGACCACGGCAGCTCGATCGCGAGCTTCGCCGCCGAGCGGTGCAGCCGCGCGACGTGCTCCGCGAGGCCGAACGGCACGCCGGCGTAGGTGCGGATCACCTCGAACACCGAGTCGCCGTACAGGAAGCCGCGGTCGTACACCGACACGACGGCGCGCTCCGGGGCGCGGCGCTCGCCGTCCACGTACACGACCCCGCCGTGCCCCTCGAGCTCCGCGCGCCTCGCCATGGGCGATCGACTACGCCGGCACGCCGCACGCCGCGAGCCAGCGCGACAGCTCGGGGCCGAGCACGCGCGGCACGTCCCGCAGGGCGGCGACGTCGCGCGCGCCGACGAGCAGCATCACCGCGCGCAGCTCGGCCTCGACGCCGTCGAGGAAGCGC
>JAJXTK010000573.1 GCA_021783935.1 Myxococcales bacterium
ACGACAACGCCGACGCGAAGCTGCGCCCGAAGAACGAGCGGCTCGAGGTCGTGTTCGTGGGGCCGCGGTAGAGGACGACCGGCGGCAGGCGAGCCCGCCCGACGCGACGCGCGCCGACGCGCCGTCAGCTCGGCGGCGTGAGCGGCGCGCTGGTGGTGGAGCCCGCGCCGTAGAAGCTGAGCCCCGACGGCGCGTTGGGGATCGGGATCGTCGTCGACTTGCCGGTCGTGAGGTCGATCTGGAACAGCTCGCCGGCGTCGTCGAAGCCGTAGGCCGAGCCCCCCCAGAAAGCGAGGCCGAACACCGAGGCGTGACCGACCGGGCCGATCATCTTCTTCAGCGCGCCGGTCTTCGGGTCGACCTCGACGATGCAGTCGCCGCACCCGTTTCCCGTGACGGTCAGGTACGTGCCTCCGCCGATCACCGAGACGACGTCGCCGCTCGACGAGTAGCCGCCGCCGAGGCTGCCGACGTTGGTGACCGTCCCCGTGGTGGTGTCGATGCGGACGTAGGTCGCGCCTACGAAGCCGACGAGCGCCTCGACGTTCGGATCGAGCGTGCCGATCGGCACGAACGAGAGCGAGTTGGGGTAGCTCCCCGAGGCGATGTGCGCGCAGCTCGCGGTGGTCTTGTCGATTCGGTAGACGCCGCCGAAGGTCGTGCCGTACATCTTGCCGTCCTTGTCGAGGGCGATGTCGATGACGGAGCCGCCGCACCCCGAGAAGTCGCCGACGACGGTGACCTGCTTGGTCGTGGGATCGAGCTTGTAGAGGGTCGACCCGCTTTGGCCGAACACCTCGGCGGGCGGCGCCGGGGGCGGCTGCTGCGCGACGTCGAAGCCGCCGACGTCGTCGCCTTGGCCGCCATCCGAAACGGGCGCCGCGTCGTATGCGCCGTCGCCCCCGGCCGCGTCGCCGAACGAACCGCCGCCGACCCCCGACCTCTCGGCGGAGCACCCGGAGGCGAAGGCGAAGATCAAGGCGGCGAAGGGGGCGGGGCGACGCATGGCTCTCGAATGTCCGAGCCTGCGTTCGCCATGTCAAACGAGCATTCGCTCGTACCGACGCCGCGGAAGCCCCTCGCGAGCCCCCCTCGGGACCCGAGTTGCGACGCGCCCGGCCGGCCTCGAATCAGTGCGCCTCGGTCGGCGGCCGGATCTCCAGCTGCGGCCCGCGCGATCGCAGCCAGGCGGGCCGCTCGAGCAGGCGCTCGGCCCACCCGGAGATCTTCGGGTACTCCGACAGATCGAGCCCCATCTCGACCATGCGACGCAGCGTCGGCGCCCAGGCGCAGTCGGCGATCGAGAACGGGCCCGTCGCGTAGCCGCCGAGCGGGTCGGGCGCGAGGATCACCTCGACGCCGTCGAGCGCGAGCCGCAGGTGCCCCTCGAGCTTGCGCTCGTCCTCGAGGTCGCGCGCGCCGCTCGGGAAGTTCGCGAAGCGGCGGCGCTCGAGCGGCGCGAAGCGCGGACGCAGCGTGCAGCCGAGCACGTCGAGCATGCGATCGACGCCGGCGCGGAGCTTGGGGCTGCGCGGGTAGAGCTCCTCGCCCCCCTTGGTCTCGGCGAGGTAGCGCAGGATCGTGTTCGACTCCATCAGCACGAAGTCGTTGTCGATCAGCGTCGGCAGGAGCCCGAACGGATTGATCGCGAGGTACTCCGGCGTGCGGGTGCCGACGCCGAACATCGCGACCTCTCGCGACTCGTAGGCGACCTCCAGCTCGGCGAGGAGGAAGCGGACCTTCTGCGCATTGGAGGACAGCGGGGCTTCGTACAGGGCGAGCGTCATGCGTCGGCAGCCTTCATCTTCCTGCGAGCGCCAGGCCCGGGCTTCCCCCCGGCGGGCACCTTGGTGCCGAACAGGTACACCAGCACGATCGACAGGAAATACAAGAGGACGAGCGGCACCGACACCAGCGTCTGCGACACCACGTCGGGCGGGCTGAAGATCGCGCCAACCGTGAACGCGAGCAAGATGAAGTAGCGACCGAAGCGCCAGAGCTGCACGTGATCGACCATGCCGACCACGCCGAGGAACAGCAGCACGAGCGGCAGCTCGAAGCACAAGCCGAAGATGAGGATCGTCTGGAAGACGAAGTCGAAGTACTGGCCCACCATCTGCATGGGCGCGATGCGCATGCCGGTGCCCGGGATGTGCGTGTGCAGCGGCAAGAAGTACTGGAACGCCATCGGCAAGGCGATGCGATAGGCGAAGTAGCCGCCCGTCACGAACAGCACCGTCGCGAAGAAGACGAACGCCAGCGTCATGCGCCGCTCGTGCTTGTACAGGCCGGGTGCGATGAACGCCCACAGCTGCCAGAAGATCGCGGGGCTCGCGAGGAAGAGCGCGGCGAAGAGCGCCATGCGCATCTGCACGGTGAACGGCTCGGCGAGCGCGCCGTGCAGCTCGGCGGGGTCCTTGCTGCCCGTGGCTTGCCAGGCGCGCCAGAGCGGCTTGGTCACGAAGCCGAGCAGCCACTCGGCCTTCCACCAGCAGATCCCGAAGGCGGCGACGTAGATCTTGAGCGCGCGCAGGATGCGGACGCGCAGCTCCATGAGGTGATCGAGGAAGCTCATTCGCTTCTCGTCGAGCGCCTCCACCTCCACGCGCTTGCTCGTCGCGGAGCTCACGTCGGGATCTCCTCGCCGGCCGCGGGCGCGCCGGACGCGGGCGCGCCGGCCGCGGGCGCGGCGTGGGCCGGAAGGTCGGGGTAGACGGAAGCGTCGTCGGGGAGCAGCCCGTGCGCGTCGGCGCCGACGAGCGGGTACTCGGCGGCGCGCATGGACGCGAGGTCGAGGTGCTTCGGCTTCTGCGGGAGCTTCGGGCGTCCGTCGAGGCCGTCGCGCACCTCGGTGTCCAGCCGCTCGATGTGGTCGGCGAGCCTCGCGAGGTCCTCGAAATCACCGCGCAGGACCTCTTCGAGCCCCGTCTCGCGGCGCACGTCGGCGATGGCGCGCTTGGCCTGGCCGATGAGGCGCCCGGCGGTGCGGAGGACTTTGGGCAGATCCTTCGGGCCGACGACGAGGAGCGTGATCAGCGCCAGCACGAGGATCTCGCCGAAGCTCACGGAGGGCTTCCTAGCACCGTTGCGCGAGGGGATCAGAGAAGGGTGCCCCGCCCCGGTCGTGCTCACCGACGTGCTCGGTCGCCGCGTCGCGGGGCCTCTGCGCGCCTCGGTTGCGCGCGGGCGCCAGGCAAGTCGTGCCTTGGACGCTCAGGGGAGGGTCGCGGTCAGAACTCCCCGAACAGGTCCTGGATGCGCGCGTCGAGCGAGACGGCGATCTTGTAGAGCGAGCTGATCGACGCCGACGACTCGGCGCGCTCGATCTGCGAGAGCAGCGAGACCGACAGACCGGTCCTGCGCGCCATCTGCTTGAGCGTGAGGTTCTTGTCCTTGCGGAAGGTGCGGATGGTGTCGCCGATCGCTTTGTGGAGCTGCTCCTCCGGCGTTCGCGCGAGCCCCTTCTTGCGCATCACGCGGTTGAGCACCTCGCGGAACTCGTCCACGTTGAAGGGCTTCTTGATGTAGTCGACGGCGTCGAGCTTCATCGACGCGACCGCCGTCTCCAGGTTCGGGTAGCCCGTGAAGATCACGACCGCGATGTCGCTGTCGACCTTGCGGATGCGCTTGAGCACCTCGATGCCGTCGAGCTTCGGCATCATCAGGTCGAGGACGATCAGGTGGTAGCCGCCGTGCCGGACCTCCTCTTCGACCTGGAGCGGATCGCTCAGCGTCTTCACCTGGTAGCCGTCGCGCTCCAGGAGGGTCTGCATGTAGTCGAGGATCGCGCGCTCGTCGTCGACGATGAGGATGCGGATGGCGGGAAGGGAGACGGCCATGGGCTACACTCATAACGGATCCGTCCTCGGTGACGCATCGTCCGATTGCCGCCTGAATGGCCTCGAGCGAACTTTTCGCTTGCGACGGATCAAGGCGCCGCACCCGCAGGCGATCGCAGGCGCCGTGGCGTCCGAACCTTCCGCGCGCGACATCCGTCATGCGCGACGGGGCGCGTCACGACTCTCCGCTTTTCAGGCGCGGGGGTTCGACTAAGGTCCGCCGCGCGCGTCGCCCCTCGAGGGTATGCCCGACGCGCCCCGCGTTCTCCTCGCGAACGGAGACACGAAAGAAGATGAGCGCCACGCCGACGACGAACAGCTCCCAGAAGCCGATCGAGACTGCTCCGCCGAACGGTCACGCCCCGCAGATGTCCCCCGACGTCTTCCGCGTGCTGCGGGACGACGGCACGCTCGATCCCGCGGGCGATCCGAGGCTCGCCGACGAGCGCGTC
>JAJXTK010000574.1 GCA_021783935.1 Myxococcales bacterium
GCGGCATCGGCGACGTCTTCGGCGATCTCTTCAACCGCGGGCGCGGACGCGGGCATCGGCGCGCGCGAGGGAGCGACGTCGAGGGGGAGATCACGATCGACTTCGCCTCCGCCGTGCGCGGGACGACGGTCCAGCTGGCCCGGCACGGCGCCGGCGAGCCGATCCAGGTGCGCATCCCGGCGGGCGCCGAAGACGGCGCGCGCGTGCGCATCGCGGGGCACGGCGAGCCCGCGCCGGTGGCGAACGGTGCTCCGGGCGACCTGCTGCTGACCGTGCACGTGCGCCCGCACCCGCGCTTCCAGAGAGACCCCGCGTCCGTCCACGTCGAGCTGCGCGGATGCTACGATATGTCAACTCGCGCCCTGGAATCCGTGGGGGACGGCTTGCGCTTCCTGTGCGCCAGGGAAAGCCAGGGTGAGCAGGACGTCATGAGGTGCTCCCGAAGCGATTCGCGAAGTACGGGCTGACGCTGCACCCAGAGAAGACGAGATTGGTCGGCACTCTCCGATTGGAGTGCAGTGGCGAACTCTCCTGCAGAAGTCGCGAGGTCACTACGCGTACTACGGCGTCGCCGGGAACGCGGAGTTGCTCGCGCGGCTTCTCCACGAGGTCACCCGCGTGTGGCGCACCTGGCTGTCGCGCCGCTCGCAGCGCTCGTGGGTCACGTGGGAACGCATGGGGCAGATTCTCTTGCGCTACCCGCTGCCTCCACCGCGCGTGTTCGCGCTTCGTCATGGGGCAAATCCACGGCATGAAGAGCAGGGAACTCTGCATGTCCGGATCCGTGGGGGGCCCGCCGGGCGACCGGCGGGCCTACCCGAGTTCCGCCTACGAGATGGACGGCGCGCGCGTGGGGCAGCAGCTCTCCACGCGGCCGCCGACGCAGGTCGTGCTCGCGCACGCCGACACGGCGTTCGCGCCCTCCAGCGGATCGGCGGAGGGGTTCACGGGGCTCTTCAACGCGCAGTACTACGAGGCCGCGAGCGGCGCGCACGTGTTCGCCGCCGGCATCATCAACTGGCCGTGGGGGCTCGATCGCCCCGGCGTGGGCTCGTGGGGCGCCTTCGCGCTCGACACGCCCGTCGGCGACAAGACGACGCTCGCGCACGCCGTGTCCGCGATCACGGTCAACGTGCTCAACGAGATGCTCGGCGACCTGGCGCCACCGCCGGACGGCGACGCCGGCGCTGCCTCCGCGTACGACGCCGGCGTCGGCACCGGGGCCGATCCGAACGCAGGCGCCGACTCGGTCCCCAGGGCGGCGCGCGGCGGCGGGTGCGCCGTCACGCCGGCGGGCGAAGGCGGAGGCGGTGCGTCTGCGGTGCTCGGCGTGGCCCTCGGGCTCGCCATCGCGAGGGTGCGTCACGGGCACCTCCGAGCACGCCCGCGTGCACGAGTGAACCACACGGGATCTTGATCGCCGTAGGTCGCCTCGCAGCCGGCATCGGAATGCCGAGCTGGGGCGAGCCGTCGCCGCGGGCTTCCGCACGGGGTCGGGGGCGCGCGCGCACCGCTCGAGGACGAAGTGGCCGACAAGTTGCTCGACCCCCCGCCCAAGGGGACGCGTGGCCCACAGGCAGCCAAGGAAGTCGAAGCGCGCGGGCACGGCGGAGCACGTCGCCGTCTCTACCGCGATCCCCGCCCCGACGAGCTCTGCGTCCGAACGGCTCGCCCGCCCTGGAAGAGCGGTGGACGGCGAAGGGGAGGCGACGATGAACAGTGGCGACAAGAGCGGCGGGATCGGCGTCGCGCCGCGAGACGGGATCGAACAGGTGCGCGAGCTCCTCTTCGGCGCCCAATTCCAGGAGCTCGAGCGCAAGCTGGCGCGGCTCGAGGGGCGCCTCGGCGGCGACGTCGACGAGGTACGCAAGGAGGTCGCGCGACGGTTGTCCGATCTCGAAGCGTACGTGCGGGGCGAGGTCGAAGCGCTGACCTCGCGCCTCGACGACGAGCGCAACGCGCGCCTTCAGGCGGCCGCGCAACAGGCGAAGGACGCCAGAGAGACGCTGGGCAACCTCGAAGCGCAGACCCATCGTCTCGACGACGCGAGCTCGCGTGGGCTGCGCGACCTGCGCCGCCAGCTGCTCGACCAGTCGAAGACGCTGCTCGAGGAGCTCGGTCGGACCCGAGAGGAGCTCTCGGCGATGCTCGACCCCGATCGGTCGCGCGAGTCGGCGCCCGGCGTGTCGACGAGGCAGATGGAGGAGTCGTCGGCGGCGGCCGAAGAGCCGGCGCGCGCGTCGACGCACTGAGCGCATCGACCCGTGGGGGAGCAGCACCATGACACGCTCGGCGGTGCGACCTCTTCCGAAGGCGGGCGGACACTCCTCGTCGAGCGCGAGCCTCTCGGAGCTCCGGCGGCTCATCGTCGGGCCCGAGGCGGAGCGGCTCTTGACGTTGGAGAGGGACCTCGGCGATCCGGAGCGACAGGCCCAGGCGATCGCTCGCGCGCTGCCGCGCGCGGTCACGATCCGCACCTCGAGCGACCGGCAGCTCCACATCGCGACCGAGCCGGTCGTCGCCCACGCGCTGCGCGAGGTCGTCCGCAAGGATCCGGAGCAGCTCGCGGACGCGCTGTTCCCGATCGTCGGGCGCGCGGTGCGCAAGGCGGTCGCGGCGGCGTTCGCGGCGCTCGTCGAGCGCGTCTCCGCCGCCGTCGAGCACACCTTCACGCTGCAGGGGCTGCGCTATCGGCTCGAGGCGGCGCGCACCCGACGGCCCGTCGCCGAGATCGTCCTCAGACACAGCTTGCTCTTCCGCGTCGAGCACGTCTTTCTCCTGCATCGCCCGACGGGGCTCCTGTTGGCGCACGCCTCTGCCGAGGCGAACGGCGTGCAGGACCCGGAGATGGTCGCCGCGATGTTCAGCGTGATCGAAGGCTACGTGCGCGAGACCTTGGCGGAGCGGGAGCCTCTCACGCAGTTCGAGGTCGGCGACCTCGCCGCGCGGATCGAGTACGGCCCCTCGGCGATGCTCGTGGCGCTCGTCCGCGGGACGGTCCCGACCTCGCTCGCGGCCGAGCTGCGCGACGCGCTCGAGCGCATCCACGTCGCGCATCGCGACGTTCTGGTGGCGTTTCGTGGCGGCGACACCCAGGCGTTCGTCGAGTGCCAGCCCACGCTCGAGGCCTGCCTGCTCACGGGCCAGAGGGCGCGCCGCCCGTCGGCAAGGCCGCGGGTCGTCCTCGCGCTGGTCTGCTTGCTCGCCCTCGGGCTCGCGCTCGCGGCGTCCGCGTCGGTCGTGGAGGCGCGCCGCGCCGATCATCGCCTCCGCGAGCTCGCCGACGCGCTCGCGGCCGAGCCCGGCATCGTCCTGCTCGGAGCGACGCGCGAAGGCCAAGACTTCGCGCTGACCGGGCTGCGCGATCCGCTCGCGCGTGAGCCACGCTCGGTGCTCGCCGCACGCGGGCTCGATCTCCGCCGTACGACGCTTCGGTTCGAGCCGTATTTCTCGACCGATCGTCGCCTGCTCGCGCGAAGGCTGACCGCGGCGATCGCTCCGCCGTCGACGGTCGTCCTGACGGTCGAGGGCGACGCCGCGAGCGCTGCGGGGGTTGCGAGCCGCGAGTGGCTGCAGCGGGCTCGGCTCGCCGTGGGCCTCCTGCCTGGCCTGACGAGCCTCGACGTCACGGGTGTGCGTGAGCAGGAGGCGATCGCCGCCGTCGACGAGGCGGCGCGCGTCGCCGAGCGGGCGGTGTTCCACTTCCCACCGGGCGAGGCGCTGTTCGACCCGAGCGCCCCCGCGAACGCGCGACGCTTCGACGCCCTGGCCGCCGCGCTCGAGGCGATCCTCGCGAACGCACCGCGCGCGGGGGTCCACCCGAGGTTCGAGCTCGACGGCTCCAGCGACCGGACCGGCACCGAGGCGCGAAACGAGGTGCTCAGCCGGTCGCGCGCCGAAGCCGTGCGGACCGCGCTGGTTCGACGCGGCGTGCCCGAGTCGCTCCTTCGCGCGCGCGGCGCGGGCGAGGCCGCGAAGGACATCGCGGCGAGCGAGCCCAGCCAGGGGCGCGACGTCCGCGTGAAGGTGTCGGTGGCGCCGTGAGCCAGAAGCACAAGATCTGCCTGCTCGGCGCGTCGGGCGTCGGCAAGACGAGCCTCGTGCGGCGGTTCGTCCGCTCCGTGTTCTTCGAGGAGTACCGCACGACGGTCGGCGTGGTGATCGAGCGCAAGACGGTGCGACAGGCCGGGCAGGACGTGGAGCTGGTGGTCTGGGACCTCAGCGGAGAGGACGAGTTCCAGCACGTCCGAACGGCCTACGTGCGCGGCGCCTCGGGCTACCTGC
>JAJXTK010000575.1 GCA_021783935.1 Myxococcales bacterium
GTCGTCTGCGAGCACGCGCCGGCGCCGCTGCAGTTGCCGACGAGCGTCGCGGTGCCGCTGGCGCAGGACGCCGAGCCGCAAGAGGTGCTCGTCGGCGCGGCGTAGCACTGCGTCCCGTCGCTGCCGTTGCACGAGGAGCCGCAGGTCGTGCCCGCGCCCGCGCACGGCGTGCGTAGGCCGTGGACCCCGCCGGTGACGTCCACGCACGTGCCGACGGAGCCCGCGACGTCGCACGCCTGGCACTGCGCGGTGCAGGCGGTGTTGCAGCAGACGCCGTCCACGCAGTTGCCCGACGCGCACGTGCTGGCGCTCGCGCAGGCCGTGCCCGCAGACATCTTGCAGGTGCCGACCGATCCCGGGATGTTGCACGCGTACCCAGACGTCGCGCAGGACGAATTGCAGCAGACGCCGCTCACGCAGTTGCCGCTGGTGCACGCCGAGTTGCCGCCGCAGCTGCTGCCGTTGGCCACCTTCGGCACGCACTGCCCCGCGCTGCAGTAGAGGCTCGTGCCGGAGCAGTCCGAGTCCACCGTGCACGAGGTCTTGCACGCGGTCGCGCCGCAGACGTAGTTGCCGCACGACTGCGTCGTCTGCGAGCACGCGCCGGCGCCGTTGCAGTTGCCGACGAGCGTCGCGGTGCCGCTGGCGCAGGACGCCGAGCCGCAGGTCACGTTGGTCTGCTTGGCGGCGCACTGGGTGCCGTCGGTGCCGGCGCAGTAGTAGCCGCACTGGGTGCCTTGATCGGCGCACGGCGCGCGGGCGACCGAGGGGGCGAGGGCGGCGGTGTTGGGGTGCACCAAGTTGTCGGTGACGTTGGCGCACTTGCCTACGCTGCCGATGACGTCGCACGCCTGGCACTGCGCCGTGCAGGCGGTGTCGCAGCAGACGCCGTCGACGCAGTTGCCGGAGCCGCACTGCGAGGCCGCGCTGCACGGCTGGCCCGGGCTGAGCAGGCAATTGCCGGCCGGCGGCGAGCCGTAGTTGCACTGCGCGCCCGGGGGGCAGCTCGCGGTGCCGCAGCAGGTGGCGTCGACGCAGTGGTTGCTCGAGCACTGGGAGTCGGCTGTGCAGCTCGTACCGTTCAACGGAAGGCACGCGCCCGAGGCGTTGCCGCCCGACGCGTTCGAGCAGCTGAGACCCGCGGCGCACGACGCCTGCGAGCAGCAGTAGCCGTTCACGCAGAAGCCGAGGGCGCAGTCGGAGTTCGAGCCACAGGGGCTGCCGACCGGGGTCTTGCACGCGCCCGCGCCGTTGCACTGCCCGTTGCTCGGGCACGCGCTCACCAAATCGGGGCTGCCCGCCACGACATTCTGGCAAGTTCCCTCATTGCCTGTCATCGAGCACGTCTGACACTGCGCGCACACCGACTCGCAGCACGTGCCGACGCACGTCGAGCCGACGCATTGCCCGCTGGCGCAGTCGGAGTTCGACGAGCACGTCTTCCCCGCACCGAAGCAGTGGGACGTGTCACAGTCGGAGTCGCTCGAGCAGCCGCCGCCGCGGACGTAGAGCTCGTACGTGTCCGCGAGAAGCCCGCTGTGATAGCCGCCGGTGAGCACGGTGCGGCGTCGCACGGAGTCGTACGCGAGGTAGGCGCCCTCGATCACGCCGGCGTTGTAGATGCCGGAGCACGTCGGGTAGCAGAGCGAAGTCCAATCGTAGTCATGGGTGGTCGAGTTGTACTGGAGCTCCCAGGTGTCCCCGAGGTCGCCGCCGGAGAACCAGCCGCCGAAGATCACGATCTTTCTCCGGGCGGCGTCGTACACGCCTTGCGCGCCCGAGCGCGCGGGCGCCGCACAGCCGACGTGTCCGAAGGTGCCGCACGAAGGAATCCAATGCGGATCGGCGTACGTCCCTGCCGAGGCCGGCCTGAAGATGTACGCATCTCCGAGGACCGTCCATTGGTTCGGCGGAGGGAGGTTGCCGCCGAATAGGAAGATCGTGCCCGAGCCCGGATCACCGACGAACACCGGGCTCGAACGGCCCGACGGGGGGTAGAGGCCGCAGCACTCGCCGGCGCCGTTGTAGGGGAACATGGCCCACGAGGGCGCGCCGTTGCCGAGCGCGTAGACGTAGTTGTCGGAGGGGCCGAAGAGGTAGTTCGCGCCGCCGAGGCCGTTCCAGTAGATGTTCTGTGCATAGGTGCCGCCGCAGTACTGCGTCGCGTCCGCGGTGCAGGGCGACGTGCAGGCGGTGGAGCGCCCGTACTTGCCGAAGGAGTTGCCGCACCAGCACTCGCTCGCGTTCTGCGTGCCGGCGTAGGCGTACCCGTTCGCCTTGCAGGCCGCCGAGCACGTCACAGGCGTGACGTTGCTCATGCTCGAGAGATAGACCGACAGATCGCGCCCGTACGTGGTGCCGTCCGCCCAGCAGCCCTCCGGTGCGCCGGTCGTCAGGGTCGACGGGAAGGGGGGATTCGAATAGGCGTAGCTCAGGATGTTCGCCGCCGCCTGGCTCGAAGCCACCGCGGCGCTGCCCGCCGCCGGCAGGTTGCAGTAGTTGCCCGCGCCGCCGGTGCCCGTCGTGCAGGTCTGATTCCAAGCGCCGCCGGACTCGATCCAAGTGTCGCCGAACGTGGCGCCGGTGCAGTCCTGCCCTCCGAAGATCACGACCCCCGTCCCGCGAGCGGCCGACGCCGCCGCGAAGCGAGGGAGCAGCCCGGATGGCGTCGAGAGCGCCGACCACGCGCTGCCATCCCAGCCGTAGATGGACGAGAACAGGTTCGAGTTGCTGCACGGAGAGTTCACCGCGCCGCCGCCGACCAACAGCGACTTGGCGAGATCCTGGCTGTACGTCAGCGTCAGCCCGTCGCCCGCCGCGGGCTGCGAGCCGATCCACTTCCACACGGGCACTTCGGCGACCGGATCGAGCACGATCGGGTAGCGCAGCCCCTTGGCATCGAGCCGGACGACGAGCTCGCTCCCTTCGATCGTCGTCTCCGCGTCGCGCCGCGCCCCCTCGGCGTCGATGGCGTACGCGGCGCGGATGCGGAGCGCCGCGTCCCCATGGGCGTCGAGGAAGTCGATCGATCCGTCGGGGAGGCGCTCGTCGCGCGGCGTGAGCCCCGTCGCGATCTCGAGCTGCCATCGGAACTCCGTGGGCGCCGCCTCGTCGCGGAGCAGGAACAGCTCCTCGACGTCGCGCTCGCGCGCGATCGCCACGAGGTCGCCGTGCAGGACGGCGTCGCGGTAGACCACGCGCCCGCGATCGAGCTCGCCGATCACCGACGAGATCCCGACCGGCTTCAGCGACATCGCCCAGCGCTCGGCCCGCACGGGGCTGATGCGCAGCGGCTCGTCCGACTGGTGCGGGAAGACGGCGCCGATGTGGCTCCAGTCGTTCGGCGATGGGTTCGCCCACGCCTCGGAGACGAACCCCTCCTTGCTGAGCGTGAGCCCCTTGGGGGCGTCCGCGAGCACGACGTCGAGCCAGCGATCCTTGGCCGCGAGCGCGCGCACGGAGACGAGCGTGGGGTGCTCGACCTTCGTGTCGTCGAAGCCCCTGTAGGCCTTCACGTCGAGGCGCGGAGTCGGCATCGAGACCGTCCGCACGCGCGGGATCGCCGCGACGTCGAGCCGCGCAGGGTTGGTCGCCGGCGCGTCCTCGCTCGTCGCTGCGTCCGGCGCGCCGCTGTCTCTCCTCCCACCGCCGCACCCTGCGAGGATCGATGGGACGACGACGAACGCCGCGAGCGCGGCGAGCCGGAGTGCGGTCATGTCTTCCTCCCCTCACCCTGTCGTTGCGACCCGCGAGTGCGGCGTCGCGGGCTGTCGGGTGGAATCTACGCCTCGCTCGTCTTCGATTGCAGCGGCTAAATGGCGAGTCGAAGGTTTTGCGCGCTTTGCCTGCGCACGCCCGTTGGCACGGGTTTTCCCCACAGATCGCTCCTCTATGAGAGATGGAAGATGAACTGGACATGTGGTTGACGTTCGGATTGGTCGGGCAATGGCCCGATCGGAGGGGGCGTGGCTGCCTGTTGCAGCAGGTAGTCCGGGTATGCCTTCTCGGCCGGGTGCAGGAGGTCGCGACGTCGTGCGTGCGCAGCTCGCACCCCTGGCGACAGGGAAGCGCAACCGGCCGCGGCGGGTTTCAGGGGCTCAGTTGACGTAATGACCCACTGGCGCGCAGTTCGTCGCGGACGGACGCGGGGTCGCTCGGAGAGCGGCTCTGCGGAAGTCCGCCGCGGGAGGTCGCGAGGCTCGCGCCCCTGAAGTCGCCGACGCGTCGCGATCGCCGCCTCGCTGGCCGGTGCCGCGTGAGCGCGCGTGCCCTACGCCCTCCGC
>JAJXTK010000576.1 GCA_021783935.1 Myxococcales bacterium
TGACGGCCAGGGGCGCGTCGATCAGGTTCGAGGCCCGCTTGGTGCCCTTCCGGCCGCGCCGCTGCTCCCTGGGCGCCTCCTCGGGAAAGGTTGCGTCCGTGCCATCTTTCCCGAGCGCCTCGCCCTGCGGCCCGTCGGGAAAGTCACATGACCGTGTGCCTTTCATCTTGCGGGGGGTCACGACGCACCGCCTTCCGGCGGGGTCGGGGGCAGCGGGAACCTGCGCCCGTGCTCGAAGGCCCACCTGGCGATAGCGACCGAGAGATCGGCCCAGCGTTCGCTCGTCCTCGACTCGATCTCCAGGACGAGCCGCCAGGTTCCCGCGTCTTCGACGATCGCCTGCAAGAAGCCCTGGTACATGACAATCTCCGCCGACCGCCGCCGTGCATCGGGGTCCGCGTGGATCACCTGGTCGACCGCCACTCCCAGCAGCTCGTCGTCCTCGACGATCGAGGGGTCGAGCGCGGGCAGCCCGTCGTCACGAACTTCACGATCGGTAGTGGGCGCCGTGTCGTCGCTCATCGGGGCCCCGACGTCCGCACGACCACAGCGAACCGCGGGCCCGAGCCTTGAGGTGGGTACGTGGGGGCAGCCATGCGCCCTGTACGAGCGCGAGGCCTTCGATTCAGCGAGCTACTCTGCCCGTGCTCCGCTTTGGGCTGCCCCGCCCGCTCGGCCGCAGTGTCCAGAACGAACTCAAGTCGCACCGCGAACGTGACGCTTGTGCGACCAAGGCGTCAGCCGTCTCATACAAGTTCGCTACTTCTACAATGCAACCCTGCGACGGGGGTTCGGCGATGCGGACGCGCGCTCTCTCATCAGCACGGCTTTCGATCGCATTCGCGCTCGGCCTCTCGGGTTGCACCGTCAACTTGAGCAACGGCCAGACAGTCTGCGCACCGGACACGCCGCAGGACTGCCCCTGTGCCGACGGATCGCCCGGGACGCAGACGTGCCTCGCGGACGGCTCGGGCTTCGGCGAGTGCTCCTGCTCGTGCGTACCCGCCTGCAAGGGGCGTCAGTGCGGCGACGATGGCTGCGGAAATCCCGACGGCTGCGGCACATGCACGGGTCAGCAAGTTTGCGGGTCCGACGGATTCTGCATCGATCAGTGCAAGCCGACGGAGACGAAGTGCGGGACCGCCTGCGTCGATACTCGGACGAACAACGCCAACTGCGGCTCGTGTGGGAACGCCTGCACCGACGGCCTGCGTTGCGTGGCGGGCTCCTGCACCTGGCTCGGGACGAACATCAAGCACGTCGTCCTGATCGCCCAAGAGAACCACACCTTCGACGCGTACTTCGGCCGCTACTGCACCGCGCCCGCGTACTCGAACCCATCCTGCACGGACGGCGGTCGCGGATGCTGCGAGGCGGCGCCGGATGCAGACCCCGCGACTGGTTCGCCCGCCTACACGCTGACGGACAACGACGACACCGGAAGCAACTACGCCGTCGACCGCAACCACGACTACACTTGCGAGGTTTGCCAGATCAACGGCGGGAAGATGGATGGTTTCACCGGAGGCGGATGCCCGGGTGCGGCGAGCACTGTGCCGCCCGTTCGAGCGTGCTCGGACCCGTACACGTTCATGGTGGCGACGAGCCCGCTGATGGACACGTACTGGTCCTACGCCGACCAATACACACTCGCCGACCGCTACTTCCAGCCGATCGCAGGCGGCACCTCGTCGAACGACATGTTCTTCGCGGTCTCGCACGTCGAGTTCGTCGACAATCAGTTGGCACCGAAGGCCATCGCTGCAAACTGCACGAATCCGAATCCCCTCGGAGCCAATCCGACGGCCTCGCTGGCGGGGCGAACGACGATTGCGGACCTCTTGCTCGACGCGTCCGCATCCCAGTCGTTCCGGTCGTACGCAGACGGCTACGCGGCTGCCCTCGCCTCCTCAAGCTGCCCGTCGGCTGGCGGCGCGCATTGTCACGAGCTTTCGTGGCCCACGACCGACGCGTGCCGGTACGACCCGTCTGACGTGCCGTTCCAGTACTACCCTCGCCTCACCGACGACTCGCGATACATCCGCGACATGTCGACGCTCTACGGGGACATCGACGCCGGCACGCTTCCGAGCTTCGCGTACGTGAAGTTCCGCACTTCGGAGAACGAGCACCCGGGCTGGTCCTACATCTCCGATGGCGAGAGCAATGTCGCAGGGGTTGTTGATCGGATCCTGGGGTCCGCGTCCGCCAGCGACACGCTGATCCTGCTGACCTGGGATGAGGGCGGCGGGTTCTACGACCACATTTCGACTCCGGCGAGCGTTGAGACGTTCCCGGACGGCACCACCTACGCTGGCAAGCCGGTGCCCTACGGCACGCGCGTCCCGCTCCTCGCGATCGGCCGGTTCGCGAAGGCCCATCACAAGTCCCACGTAAGGATGGAGCACTCCTCGATCGTGAAGTTCGTGGAGTGGAACTTCCTCGGCCCGCGTCACGTCGGCGACATCGCGAGAACGTGGCCTGGGGCCCGTGATGGAAGTCCGAGCGTCAACAACCTGGGCAGCATGTTGGACTCGTCGTCCGTCGGTGTCTTCGTGCCGCAGTAGCTCGTCACCCTCCGTGGTCGCCGGTGACAGCCCTCGTCATCGAGAGCAGCGTCGCGTCCGACGCGACCTCCCGTAGGAGCCGAAGGGCATCAGCCGCCTGCCGGAGCGCGGTCTCCGCGGCCACGATCCGAGCGACGAGCAGATCCCGCCTGGTCCTTCGGGTGCGCTCGATCCTGCACGCGCCCGAGCACGCGGAGACCTGCCGCCCCTTCAACGCGCGCCCGCAGACCGAGCAGGTCTTCGCGGCCCCCAGGACGGGCTCGTGGAGGCGGGTCGCGCCAGGGACATCAGCCTGGTCTGGATCGGGCGCACGAAACGCCGTCGTGCGCGACGAGAGGGGCTCCATGAGCCCTGCTACGAGCCGGGGGGGCGGGGTTCAGCGGGGGGATGGGCGGCTGATCGGTCGCAGCCGAACTCCAGTCGGTGAAGAAGGGCACTCGCCCCGCCCCCGAACGCCGAGCATCCAGGGTCGCGGCGGCCACGGGCCCCGGCGCCGCAACGGCGAAAACCTCCCGGCCCTCCGCAACAACGTTGGACCTGCGGATGCCGACCCTCGCGACAGACGAGTACCCCACGAGCGGCGGCAGTGACGGCGCGCAAGCAGAGATCGCCACGGACGGAAATTTGGTTAATCTCTCCAACACGCTTGCCGCGCGAAGCACAGCCGTGCAGCGTCGCAGGCGTGCCGCGAACTCCCTTGGCTCTGTTCGTCTGGGGAGTTCTCTCATGTTCTGGGGGCACGAAGTGCCCTGATCCATGCACTCAAAGCGAGACGCTGTCGTCCACATGCGAGTCAGGCCAGGACTGCTGGGTCGATGGTCATCCGGCAGTTGCCCCGCTCCAGATTGGCTGCGGCCAAACTCTCAAGGTCGACTTGGCGCTGACGGACTCAGCGATCGTTCGATCCGGTGACTTCGTACTGATCGTGGGTGTGGACCAAGTCGGAGCCACATTTGACGACCCGACTCCGGGACTCGGATCGCCGGCCACGATCGGAAGCGACACGCCGCAGCAGTCGTTGCAGACAGGTTACCTGTATCCCGTCTCACTAGTAATCGAAGTTCACGTGGCGTCTCCGAGTTCGGTTTCAATTCCATTTGGGTGCCGAACCCCCAGCACCCGACGCTCGACAGTCAAGCTCTCCGTCGTTCCAGGCCCCTGTTACCGTGCCGCCGCTTGCGGACAATGAGGATTCACATGAGGCACTACCGCGGACTTCTTCTGGCACTGACACTCCCAATGGGGCCGGGTTGCGCATCGGAGAGTTCGCTCGAACTAACCACAAAGGTGAGCCAGGCCGTCGGCGACGGCAGCGCGGACTCATCGAACCACTTCCCCTTCGTCGCCAGCTACAGAACGCTCACCGGCGGAACGTGCAGCGCCGTTCTTGTTACACCAACACTTGCGCTCACCGCAAATCACTGCTGGACGGGCGCGAGCGACAAGCCCACCTCGATTCCAAGCATCCCGTATTCGTCCATCATCGCCTCGTCCGCGACGCTCGACTTCTCGCCCGACAAGTCCGGATCGTTCGCGGGAAACTATCTCAACGTCGCCCACAATCAACAGCGAAGCGGCAACCTTCTCCTCCGCTTGCAATCGGCAGTGCGCTTCAACTTCGACTCGCACGACCCGACTCAAGATCTCGTCGCCATTCCGCTGGATGTTCGACTGCCAGAGCGATTGGTCCTTCCCGTTCACGT
>JAJXTK010000577.1 GCA_021783935.1 Myxococcales bacterium
TGTTCGCCTTCGCCTTCGCGCGCGGGCGGATCGGCGCGCGCCTGTGGCTCGGAGAGGTGCAGCTCGGACCCTGGGCGCTGCACCCCCTGGTCTTCCTTTACGCGATGAGCGGCTCGGCGATGGTGAGCGCCACGCTGCGCGTCCCCAAGCCGTGAGGCTCGCTCGTCGAGGACTCGTGCGCCGCGAGCCGACGATCGTAGGCTTCGACGAGCCGGCGACCGAGCGCGGCTTGGAGATCGATCGTGTCCGCTCAGCCCCTCACCCGTCTGCTCGTCGCGCTCGCCGCCCTCGCCGTGGGGTGCGGTAGCCGCACGGAGCCCTTGGACATTCACGACGACCTCCTCGACGCGTCGCCGCCACGCGCGGACGCCGAGCCCGACGGCGCGCTCGACGGCTCCGACGAAGGGGTCGACGCCGTCGCACCCGACGAAGGGGTCGACGCGGGCGGCTTCGGTTTCGGCGTGGACGGCAGCCTCGCCGACGTCGTCGACGACACCAGCCTCGACACCGGCTTCGACGGCGGCCTCGACACCGGCGGCGGCACCGGCGTCATCCGCTGCGGCGCGACGAGCTGTGACGCGACATACCAGACCTGCTGCGTATCTACGTCGGGCGCCACGTGCCTTCCGGCCGGCGTCCCGTGCGGCGGGGGCCTGACCCTGAGCTGCTCGAGCGCGTCGAGCTGCCCGGCGGGGGAGGTCTGCTGTGCCGGTCAGAGCCTGTCCGGCGGGTTCACGGCCGAGTGTCAGGGGGGGTGCACCGGCGGGATCCAAATGTGCGCGACGCGCGCGGAGTGCCCCCTCGGCCAGCGCTGTCGACGAGTGCCCTCGGGCTATGGGATCTGTCGCTGACGCCCCCGGCTCGTGAGCACCTTGCGCCGACCTTTCGGGTGCGCGCGGCGCACGGATGCTAAGGTGGCGAGATGCGCCCGCTAACGGTCCCGCTCGTCTTCGCGTTGGCCTCGCTCTCTGCTTGCTCGTCGTCCAGCGGCGGAAACGCCAATGACCAAGACGCCGGGGGGGACACGGCGCCGGCGTGGGTCGGGCCCGACGTCGAGGTGGCGTGCACCGACACGATCGCGTCGGCCTTCGAGGCGCCCACGACGCTCCCCGCCGATCACGGCGCGATCCTCAAGTGCGCGCACGACGCCGACATGTCGATCGCTACGATGACGGCGCAGCTCACGAGCTACGGCTACACCGGCAAGCCGCTGACGAGCGCCGCGCACGTCTACCGGGTGCAGTTCCGCACCGAGCGCGGGGATCCGGCCCACACGGCGGGCTTCTCGTCGGCGATCCTGTTCTTGCCCGAGACGCCGCGCGCCGCGAAGGTGCCGGTCATCGTCGCCTCGCACGGCAGCCGCGGCCAAGCCGGCCCCTGCGCGCTCTATCAGCGGCCCGCCGCGCAAGACACGGTCTACGAGGACTTCCAGCGGCAGGTGCTGCCGCTGGTCGGCTCCGGCTATGCGGTGCTCGCGCCCGATCTCGCCGGCTACGCGGGATATGGCGCGCCGGGCAACCCGCCGAGCGGCTACGCGCTCACCGACGACGTCGCCCGCAGCACCCTCGACGGCGTGCGCGCGCTGAAGAAGCTCGCCCCTTCGATCCTCTCCGATCAGGTCGTGATCGTCGGGCACTCGCAGGGGGGGCACACGGCGCTGAGCGCGCTCGCAGAGTGGGAGACCTACGCGCCGGAGCTCAACGTCGTCGGCGTCGTGACCTTCGCGCCGCTCTGGATGCCGCAGCGCTCGTGGGGGACCATCCTGCTCGCTCCGGGGATCTACCCGATCTCGGGCAGCACGGTCACGCCGAACGCCGTGAGCGTCTGGTACCACTACACGCACGGCGAGATCCTCGACGGCCCCGGGCACGGCGGCGACGTCTTCCTCGCGAGCAAGCGCGCCCAGATCAAGCAGTGGGTCGACTCCCAGTGTTGGGCCGGCGACGGCTGGACCGCGCTCGAAGCGCTCGGCGCGGACTCGAGCCAGCTCTTCGACCCGGCCTTCATCGGCGCCATCGCGAACAAGGCCTCGGGCAACGGCGACTGCCCGACGACCGATCCGGGCAAGACCACCTGCCTGCTGTGGATGAATCGGTATTTCGCCGACCGGCCGCACTTGACCGGAAAGGCGCTGTCGATCCCGATCATGCTGTTCTACGGCGCGCAGGACACGACCATCACGCCCGATCGCATGACCTGCTGCATCGATCGTCTCCAGACGACCGACGGCGCCAAGCTGAAGGTGTGCATCGACCCGAACGCCGACCACGGCGGCATCGTGGCGTCGCGCGGGAGCTACGCGGCCGAATGGATCGCGAACCTCACGCTCGGCGGCCCGGATCCGGGCAACTGCGGCGCCGACGTGACCTCGCTCAAGGACCCGACCGGGGCGCAGGTCGTGTGCAACCAGCTGCCGCCGAACGACTGACCGCGCCGACGGCGCCGTGTCGAGGCGCCGCCGAGATCGCGAGCTGCGCGGGGCGCGCGGGCGCTGCGGCGCTTGCCGGTTGACTTGGAGGGCGACCCGACTAGTGTGACCCCCCCGCCGGCGTCAGCCGGCTGTGAGCAACCGCCCAGGTAGCTCAGCTGGTAGAGCAGCGGATTGAAAATCCGCGTGTCGACGGTTCAACTCCGCCCCTGGGCACTGAATTTTCAGCAGATTCGTCGGGCAATGGGGAGCTTTCAGGCGGCTCCCCGTTGTCGTTTTGTCCGCCGTACCCGGGGCAGTCCGATGAGTTTGCTACAATAGTGCTACAGGCCGCCGGCTCCGGTCTGGCCGGGGCTTCGGACGGCGCGATGACCTTGCCGCGCGTCCCCTTGCCGAGCGCGATGGCCTGGGTCATCGAGAGCTTCTTCGTCCGCACGCGGTAGTGGAGCGTCGAGACGGGGATGCCGCTCAACGCCGACCAATCTTCGAGCGTGCGGTAGACGCCCGGCTCGGCGTCGACCGCGAAGCCGCGACGGGGCGTCGGGATCTCGGTGAGGGTCTTCACCGGCGGGCGATCGACGGAGTGCGCACGAGAAGCGTGCTCGGGGCCGAGGGCCGCCGTGAGCGCGGCGGTCGCGTCCTTCGCCCGCATCTTGCCATAGGTCCGTTCGACCATGCGGCTGTCTGCGTGCCCCATGAGCGGGGCGACGACGGACGGCACGACCCCGAGCTGCTGCATCCACTTCGCAAACGAGTGCCGAAGGCGGTGCGGCGAGATGCGCGCGATCCCTGCCCGATCGCAGGCGTCGCTCAGATCGCGGCGGATGTTCGTCCAGCGTGCGAAGAGACGTCCCTCACTCCCGTCGGCGTGCTTCTTCGCGAAGTCGATCAGCATCTTCTGCTCATCGCTGACGACCGGAACCTGCCGGTCACGCAGGTCGTTCTTGGTTCCGCGAATGGGCACCTTGGGATCGGGGCCATCGAGATCAACGTCGAGGTCACCTTCGCGAGCGTTATCGAAGGCCGCCATCTCGCACGAGGTCGCCAGCATGAACGCGACGACGGCGACACGACCCGGCGGAAGCTCGGCGAAGAGCTTCGGCGCGTCCGCGCGCGTGAGCCACACGTCGTTCGGCAGGCCCTTCGGCTTGAAGGACGGCGGGATGACGACCTTGATGTTCCCGTTCCACCGACCACGCTCTTGCGCGATCTCCAGGGCCGCGACGAGTAGCTTCAACTCCTTGAGGATCGTCGTGTCTTGAACGTGCCCCCGGAGCCGACGCCTCTCGATGTACTCGTGACCGGGCGCCGAGTCGTTCTGGAAGTTCGCCGTGGAGTAGTCCTCGCCGAGCGTGTCGAGCAGAGCGAGGATCTTGTCCTCGTAGAAGTCGACGGTCCCCTCGGCCAACGGCGAGTTCTTGGCTCGCGCTCGGGCTTCGCGATCCCGGAGAAACCAGGTCAGAAGTTCGTTCAGCGTCGGCGGAGGACCTCGCGGAGCGACGGCAGCTTCCCGTTCCCATCGGCGGAGGACTTCACGAGCCGCCGCCTTGTCGGTGCAACCCGTCGAGCGGGCGTCTCGCTGGGCGTGGCCGTCTGGCCGGACGATCCAGAGCCAGCACCACCAGATGCGACCCCGCTTGTAGAGGTGTCCCGTCGCGGATTGCGGTCCTCGCCTGCCCATCGTCCTGCTCTCCGTCCATCGATCAGGTTGTTTCTTGCCCACGCCTCCCACACGTCAACAGGCACGCGCAGCAGCTCGCCTGTCCCGTTGGCGCGGCCTGCTGCTGCACGGAGGTACTCGTGGGCCTTGCTCTTGGAGCACCCGAGGGCGGCCATCACAT
>JAJXTK010000578.1 GCA_021783935.1 Myxococcales bacterium
TCGGTCCCACGCCGGCCGGCGGCATGGCGCGGGCGCTGATCGTGTTCGTCTCGATCCTCGTGCACGAGCTCGGGCACGCCGTGGTCGGGCGCGCGTTCGGCGGGCGCCCCACCGTCGAGCTGCACGCGCTCGGCGGGCTCACCCAGCTCGGCGGCGCGAGCCTGTCGCGCGCCCGCCACGCGCTGATGACCTTGGCGGGGCCGTTCGCGGGCTTCGCGCTCGGGCTCGTCGTGTGGCTCGCGACGCGCCACGCGCACCTGTCGGGCGAGCAGGCGTCGGTCGTCCACTTCGCGCTGTTCGTCAACGTGGGCTGGGGCGTCATCAACTTGCTGCCGGTGCTGCCGTTCGACGGCGGGCAGGTGCTCGCGGCCGTGCTCGGGCCGAAGCACGTCTTCGCGACCGCGCTCGTCTCGACGATCGTCGGCGCCGTCGTCGCGGTCTTTGGCGCCTTGCACGGCTGGTTCATGCTCACCTTCTTCTTCGGCGCCTCGGCGATGCGCGGCGTGACGATCGCGCGGCGCGCGTACGAAGCGTCCCGCGACGCGCGCGCCGGGCTCGACGGGCAGCTCGCCAAGGCGCGCGACGCGCTCTCGCGCGAGGCGTGGGGCGACGCGATCGTGCTCGCCGACGACGTCGTCCGCCGCGCCAAGACCCTCCCGGTGCGCAACGCCGGCTGGACCGCGCTCGCGTGGGCCCACGCCGGCAAGCGCGAGGGGGTCGCGGCCCGCGAGGCGCTCGCGCACGTCGAGCCTCGGTCGGCCGTGGACCCGTACACCGTCGCCGTGGTCGAGGACGCGGCGGGCGCGCCCGATCGCGCCCGAGGCGTGCTGCACGCGGCGCGCGACGTCGGCCTCAAGAGCCCCGAGATGACCCGCCTGCTCGTCGATCTCTACGCGCGCGACGGCCGGCTCGATCGCGCCGTCGAGATCGCGATCGAGGACGCGGCACTGCTCGCGCACGACGACGGCCGCGCGGTCTTCGCCGCGGCGCTCGACGGGGGGCAGTACCGGCGCGCGGCGGCGCTCGCCGACCGCATGTTCGCGATCTTCGCCGACCCCCGCGACGTGGTCGACGAGGCGCGCGCGCTCGTGCGCGCGCATGAAGCCGAGCCGGCGATCCGCGCCCTGCTGCGCGCGCTCGAGATGGGGGCGCTGCGCTCGAGCGAGATCGAGATCGACCCGGACTTCGCCCCGTTCCGCGACGACGCGCGCGTGCGCGCCCTCGCGCGCTGACGCCGCGCCATCACGCGCTCTCGCCCCGAGGCGCGCGCTTCGACCGAGCAGCCGGCCGCGCAGGTTGCCGCCACGCAGGCCGGCCGCTAGAGCCTGCGCATGTCCGACCGAAGTCCGGCGATCGATCGCGAGCGCGTGCTCAAGGTCGCGAAGCTCGCGCGCCTCACGCTGCGCGACGACGAGGTCCCCGTCGTGACCGAGCAGCTCGCGAGGGTGCTCGCCCACATTGCGCAGCTCTCGGAGGTGAACACCGACGGCGTCGAGCCGACGGCGCAGGTCGGCGTCGAGCGGCTGCCGCTGCGCCCGGACGTGCCGCGCGAGCCGCTCGCGCGCGAGCTCGTGCTGGCCCAGGCGCCCGAGACGGCGGCGTTCGGGTTCGTCGTCCCGTCGTTCGTCGAGGAGTGAGCGATGGAGCTGCTCGACGGATCGCTCATCGACCTCGCGGACGCCGTCCGCAGCGGCGAGGTCTCGGCGCTCGAGGTCGCCGACGCCGCGCTCGCCCGCATCGCCGCCGACGCCTCGGGCGCCTACCTCGACGTCGACGCGGAGCGCACGCGAACGCAGGCCCGAGCGGTCGACGACAAGCGCGCGCGCGGCGAGCCGCTCGGCCCGCTCGCCGGCGTGCCGATCGGCCTCAAGGACGTGCTCTGCACGCGCGACGCCCGCACCACCTGCGGCTCGAAGCTCCTCGAAGGGTACCGCCCGCCCTACGACGCGACCGCGGTCGGGCGGCTGCGCGCCGCCGACGCGGTGTTCACGGGCAAGCTCAACATGGACGAGTTCGCGATGGGCTCGTCGAACGAGAACAGCGCGTACGGCGCGGTCAAGAACCCGTGGGACCCGACGCGCGTGCCCGGCGGCTCGTCCGGCGCGAGCGCGGTCGCCGTCGCCTCGGCCCTCGCCTCCGCGACGCTCGGCACCGACACGGGGGGCTCGATCCGGCAGCCTGCGGCGCTCACCGGCGTCGTCGGCCTGAAGCCGACGTACGGGCGCGTCTCGCGCTATGGGCTGGTGGCCTTCGCCTCGTCGCTCGATCAGATCGGCCCCTTCGCGCGCGAGGTGCGGGGCGCCGCGCGCGTGCTCGAGGTCATCGCCGGGCACGACGCGCTCGACGCGACGAGCGTCGATCGGCCCATCGACGACTACGTCGGCGCGTGCGGCGCGGATCCGAAGGGGCTGCGCGTCGGCGTGCCCGACGAGTACCTCTCGGGCGAGGGGCTCGAGCGCGACGTGCGCACGTCGATGCAGGGGGCGCTCAAGGCGCTCGAGGGGCTCGGCTGCTCGCTCGTGCCGCTGCAGATGCCGCACACGCGCTACGCGGTGGCGACCTACTACGTGGTCGCGACGGCCGAGGCCTCGTCGAACCTCGCGCGCTTCGACGGCGTGCGCTACGGCGTGCGCGTCGACCCCCGCAAGGACCTCGAGGCGATGTACGGCGCGACGCGCGATCGAGGCTTCGGCCCCGAGGTCAAGCGCCGCATCCTGCTCGGCACCTACGTGCTGTCGGCCGGCTACTACGACGCCTACTACGCCAAGGCGCTCAAGGTGCGCACGCTCATCCGGCGCGACTTCGAGGCCGCGTTCGCCAAGTGCGACGTGATCGCGGGGCCGACCTCGCCGCAGGTCGCGTGGCCGCTCGGCGAGCGCGTCGACGACCCGCTCAAGATGTACCTCGCCGACGTGTTCACGCTCCCGGCCTCGCTCGCGGGCCTCCCGGGGATCTCGGTGCCCGCCGCGCCGTCGGCCTCGGGGCTGCCGATCGGCCTGCAGCTCGTCGCCGACGCGTGGCAGGAGTCGCGGCTCTTGACGCTGGCGCACGCCTTCGAGCAGGTGAGCCCCGCGCGCGGCCTCGTCCCGTGGGGGCGCGCGTGACGCTCGCGGTGACGCCCGCGACGCCCGACGACGCGGTCGCGCTCGCCGAGCTGTTCGATCGCGAGGGCTCTCCGTGCTTCTGCCGCTACTGGCACTTCGCCGGCACCAACAAGGAGTGGGAGGCGCGCTGCGCGTTCGACCGCGACCGGAGCCGCGACGAGCTCGTCGCCGCGGTCCGCACGCGCACGGTCGAGGGGCAGGGGATGGTCGCCCGCACGAGCGCCCGGCCGGGCGCGATCGTCGGCTGGCTCAAGCTCACGCCGCGCGCGGCGCTCTCGAAGCTGCTCGCGCGCTCGCCGTACCAGCAGCTGCGCGGCGAGGGCCCGGCGCCCGACGTCTTCGCGATCGGGTGTCTGCTGATCGATCCGGCCGAGCGCCGACGCGGCGTCGCGCGGGCGCTGGTCGAGGGGGGCATCGAGCTGGCGCGCCTGCGAGGTGCGCGCGCGATCGAGGCCTACCCGCGCGACGCGCGTGAGCCGCTGCACGACGGCGAGCACTGGATGGGGCCGCGCTCGCTGTACGACCAGCTCGGCTTCGAGGCGATCCACGGCGACGGCGGGCCCTACCCGGTGCTGCGCAAGAGCCTGTCGTAGGGCGCGGCGATGGCGCCGGGCGGCGAGCTGCGAGGGGCCGGAGCGATCGCCGGCGCACCGGTCGCGCGGGCGGCGCTGCTGCTCGGCTGCTTGGCCGTCGTGGTGCCGTTGCTCTGGCCGTCGCCGCTCGGCGCGCCGGTCACGACCTGGGACGAGCTGCTCCGCCCGCTCGCTCCGGGCGCGACCATCGAGGGCGGGTTTCGCCTCTCGCCGCCCCGCCGCGGAGACGAGCACGACGTGATCGTCACGGCGCGGCGCGCGGAGCCGCCGGCCCACGTCGAGGTGCACCTCCTCGATCGCGGGCGCTGGCGCGGCGTCCGCGAGACGCGGAGCTTCGCGGTCGCCTACGAGACCCCGCGATCGGGCGCGTCGCCCGAGGAGCTGCGCGCCGTCGTCGAGGCCATCGCGTCGGCGATCGAGAGGAACGACGCGGGGCTCGGTGCAGTCGACGCGATCCCGCTGCGGGCGGAGCCGCCGCCGGGGCTGCTCGGGCGCGTGCTCGATCGCGTGCGCGGCGCGCGCGGCGCGGCGGCGCTGGTCGCGATCGCGTGCGC
>JAJXTK010000027.1 GCA_021783935.1 Myxococcales bacterium
ATCGTCGAGGCGGCGCGCGCCGGCAACGTCTACCCGACGAGCGCCAAGGCGCTGCGCGACAAGCTCGCGGGGCGCGAGGGCGTGCACGCCGACGGGGTCATCCTCGGCGCCGGCTCGACCGAGATGATCGATCTGGTCATCCGCTCGTTCGTCGCTCCGGGCGAGGAGGTGCTCATCAGCGTGCCGACCTTCTCGATGTACGAGGCGCGCACGCGCGTGGTCGGCGGCATCCCGGTGCTCGTGCCCATGACGCGCGAGAGCGACTTCGACGTGCCGGCGCTGCTGCACGCGGTCACCGAGCGCACCAAGGTCGTCTTCCTCTGCACGCCGAACAACCCGACCGGCAACCGCATCGACGAGGGGGCGCTGCGCCGCATCCTGCGCCTCGGCCTGCCGACGGTGATCGACGAGGCCTACCACGAGCTCGGCGACGGCGTGCCCTCGCTCGCGCGGCTCATCGCCGAGTTCCCCAACGCGATCGTCATCCGCACCTTCTCGAAGGCGTTCGGCCTGGCCGGCATGCGGCTCGGCTACGCGATGAGCCACCCCGCCGTCGCCAAGGTGCTAGGCCGCGCCAAGCTGCCGTGGAACGTCAGCACGCTCACCCTCGCCGCCGCGAGCGCCGCGCTCGACGACATCGCCGAGCAGGAGGTGCGCCTCGAGGCGATCCGCGCCGGCCGCGCGTACCTCGAGCGCGAGCTCGGGCGCATCCCGGGCATCAGCGCGATGCCTTCGCAGGGGAACTACGTGCTGTGCGACATCCACGACACCGGCTTCACAGGCGACTGGATCGTGCAGCAGATGCTGAACGACGGCGTCTTCATCCGCAGCCTGTCGGTGCACCACATGGATCGCGGCTACGTCCGCGTGACGGTGGGCACGCCGGAGCAGAACGCCAAGGCGGTCGCCTCGCTTCGTCGCGTCGTCACGCAGGGGCGCCGCTCCGCGGTCGTGCGCGCGGCGAGCAACGACGCGGAGTAGGCTCGAACCGATTCGCAGAGCCGGTGGCGACTGCGGCGTCGGCATCGGCTCCGGCAACGGCAACGGCATCGGCTCCGGCAACGGCAACGGCATCGGCTCCGGCAACGGCATCGGCTCCGGCAACGGCAACGGCATCCGCGAGTCGCGAGACGATCTCCGCGGACGAGATGGCGCCAGTGCCGAGTCCACCCGCCCGAAGGACTCGACGCCCCCCTCGCCGAAGCAGCGACAATGCTCCTCGCAGCCTGCGCTCCTCCCTCTCCACTGCGAGCGAGACGGAGCCCGAGAGGGCCGAGCTCTCGCGACGACCGCGAAGCTGACGTCCACGCGGAGCTCGCCACGGCGAGGCCTTCGCTCCCCTGACTCATTGCGTCACCAGAGGCGCCGAGCGACAGACCTCGGATGCCCTACCCCCACCTGCTCTCGCCGATCGATCTCGGCCCCATCACGCTCAAGAACCGCGTGCTCATGGGCTCCATGCACACGGGGCTCGAGGATCGCTTCTTCCACTACGGCAAGCTCGCGGCGTATTTCGCCGAGCGCGCGCGCGGCGGGGTCGGGCTCATCGTCACGGGAGGCATCTCGCCGAACCGGCAGGGGTGGCTCTTGCCCGCCGGCGGCACGATGAACTCGCGGCTCGACGTGCCGAGCCACCGTCGCGTCACGCGCGCCGTGCACGCGGAGGGGGGCGCGATCGCCATGCAGATCCTCCACGGCGGGCGCTACAGCTACCACCCGTTCCAGGTCTCCGCCTCGCGCGTCAAGTCGCCGATCAACCCGTTCACGCCGCGCGCGATGAGCGAGCGACGCATCCTGAGCACCATCGCCTCCTTCGCGCGCGCCGCCGCGCTCGCGCGCGACGCGGGCTACGACGGCGTCGAGATCATGGGGAGCGAGGGGTACTTGCTCAACCAGTTCCTCTGCCGACGCGTCAACCGCCGCACCGACGCTTGGGGGGGGCCGATCGAGCACCGCATGCGCCTGCCGGTCGAGGTCGTCAAAGCCGTGCGCGACGCGGTCGGGCGCGACTTCCTGATCGTCTACCGGCTGTCGCTCATCGATCTCGTCGAGGGGGGCAACACGTGGGACGAGATCGTCACCGCCGCGAAGGGGCTCGAGGCGGTGGGCGTGAACCTTCTGAACACCGGCATCGGCTGGCACGAGGCGCGCGTGCCGACGATCGTGAGCTCGGTGCCGCGGGGAGCGTTCCGATCGGTCACCGCGCGCATCAAGCACGAGCTCTCGATCCCGGTCTGCGCCTCCAACCGCATCAACACGCCCGAGCTCGCCGAGGACATCGTCGCGCGCGGCGACGCCGACATGGTCTCGATGGCGCGGCCGCTGCTCGCCGACCCCGACTTCGTGAACAAGGCTGCGTCGGGGCGCGCCGACGAGATCAACACCTGCATCGGCTGCAACCAGGGCTGCCTCGATCACACCTTCGCCATGAAGCGGGCGAGCTGCCTGGTGAACCCGCGCGCCTGCCACGAGACCGAGCTCGTCGTGCGCCCGGCCGGGCAGCGCAGGCGCGTCGCGGTGGTCGGCGCGGGGATGGCGGGGCTCTCGGCGGCGACCACGGCGGCGGAGCGCGGCCACGACGTCACGCTCTTCGAGGCGAGCGACGCGATCGGCGGCCAGTTCCGCATGGCGGCCGAGGTCCCCGGCAAAGAGGACTTCCGCGAGACGATCCGCTACTTCGAGCGGCGCATCGCGCGCACGGGGGTGCAGCTGAAGCTCGGCACGCGCGTCGAGCGCGGCGCCCTCGACGCGGGCTTCGACGCGATCGTCGTCGCGACCGGGGTCGTGCCGCGACGGCCGAACTTCGAGGGGATCGATCACCCGAAGGTGCTCTCGTACGTCGAGGTGCTGCGCGACAAGAAGCCGGTCGGCAAGAAGGTCGCGCTGATCGGCGCCGGCGGCATCGGGGTCGACGTCGCCGAGTTCCTGCTCGACGACGCGGGGCAGACGATCGAGCACTACCAGCGCGCGTGGGGGATCGACCCGACGTCGGCGAGCGCAGGCGGGCTCACCGAGCCCGAGCACGCGACGCCGCGCCGCGAAGTGTGGCTCCTGCAGCGCAAGCCGAAGACCAAGAAGATGGGCGCGGGCCCGGGGCGCACCACCGGCTGGGTGCACAAGCTCGCGCTCGAGCGCGAGCAGGTGCACATGCTCGGCGGCGTCGAGTACCTGAAGGTCGACGACGCGGGGCTGCACCTGCGCCACGAAGCGACCGTGAAGGTGCTCGCGGTCGATCACGTGGTGATCTGCGCGGGGCAGGAGTCGGTGCGCGACCTGCTCCCGCTCAACGCCAAGGGGGCGATCGCCGATCCGCGCTGGCACGTGATCGGCGGCGCCGACGTCGCCGCGGAGCTCGACGCCGAGCGCGCGATCAAGCAGGGCACCGAGCTCGGTGCCCGTCTCTAGAACTACTGCCCCAGATTCCTCGACAACTGCCCCCACCCCAGCCCTCCCCCGCAGTGCGGGGGAGGGAGATTCGTCGGAGTTTCTTGGGCTCTGCACCCTTCCACCGCACCGCGGGGGAAGGGCGGGGATGGGGGCTGTTCAGGCCGGTCGGGGCCGAATTCGGGCAGTAGTGCTAGAACGTCCGAGCCCGCCCCCGAAGACGCCGCGTCTGGTCAGCCGCGGTTCAGGCGCGTGCCGAGCTCGCGCGCGAGCCGGTGAAAATCGCTCCCGCGGTCGATGAAGCGCACCTCGGTCTTGAGCGTCGTCGGCTCGATGAGATCGGCGAAGGGCACGTAGCGGAGATCCAGCTGCCCAGCGACGCTGACCATGTGGCCGTCGAGCGCGCGCTCGGTGAGCGCGCGATAGGCGCCGAGGCCGAGCTGGCTGCCGAGCATGACGTCGAACGCGTGGGGCGCCGAGCAGCGCGACTCGTAGCCGAGCTGCACGCCGGTGAGCTTCTTCGGCTTGCCGGTGCGCTGCTCGTAGCGCTCGGCGGCGACCTTGGCGACGAGCTTGCCGATGTCGATGCGGCCGAGCGAGACGTGGCCGTGATCGTCGCGCGTGACGTCGTGCAGGTAGCGCTCGGGCAGCAGCTCGGCGAGCCCTTCGGCGAGCACCACGGTGCCGTACTTCTTGCCGCGCTTCTCGCGCGCCAGGATCAGGTCGACCACGCGATCGGCGAGGCGATCCATCGACAGGCGCGGCTCCTTGCGCGTCTTGCCGGTGTCGGGATCGCGGATCTCCTCCTCGACCGCGAGCTCGTCGACGACGTCCTCGACGCCGATGACCAAGTGCGCCTCGCCCGCGATCGCGACCCCGTAGGCGAGCCAGCCCGCCTTGCGCCCCATCGTCTCGACGATGAAGTAGCCGCCCGTGGCCATCGCGTCGGCGCGCAGGTTCAAGAGCTCCTGCGACATGACGTCGACGGCTGTGAAGAAGCCGAACGTGAAGTCGATGCCGCGGTAGTCGTTGTCGATCGTCTTGGGCACGTGGACGACGCGCACGCGGCGCGCGCCCGCGGGGAGGCGGTTCTGAAACTCGTACAAGACGTTCGCCGTGCGCAGCGTGTCGTCGCCGCCGATCGAGACGAGCGCGTCGACGTCGAGATCGCAGAGCGCCTCGTAGACCTGGCGGAGCTTGGCGGTCCGGTCGGGGTCGTCGAGGTCCTTGGGCGAGCGGATCGCCTTGCCCGGGTTGGCGCGCCCGGTGCCGACGAAGACGCCGCGCGAGTTTCGCAGCCCTCGCAGGTCGCGATCGGAGATGACGTGGTAGTCCTCCTCGGCGACCAGCGGGCGCGTCTTCTTGTCGTAGTCCTGGAGCGCGCGGTAGCCGTGGAGGATGCCGAGGACGTCGGTGCCGCTGCGCCGGAAGGCCGAGGCGCAGGCCCCGATGACCGAGTTGGCCGCAGGCGCGGGCCCACCGGAGAAGAGGATTCCGACTCGCTTGACCGTTGCGTTGCTCATGATCGGACGGGCTCTCCTATCGCCGGAAGATCCGGCGGTGGCGGCACCCTACGCGGTTTCGCCGGCACGTCGATGCGCAGCGCGGCGTGAAGGCGCCATCAGCCGACGTCGAGATCGATCCCTGGGCCGCCGAGCCGCCGGGCGTAGGCGAGCATGTCGTCGGGCACCGGGTCGATGAAGCGCAGCGCCTCGCCGGTGATCGGGTGCGCGAAGCCCAGCACGTCGGCGTGCAGCATCAGGCGCGGCGCCTCGATGAGCACCTTGCCGGCGCGCAGGCGATCGCGGGTGTAGACGCGGTCGCCGAGCAGCGGGTGCCCCGCCTCGGCGAGGTGGATGCGGATCTGGTGGGTGCGCCCGGTCTCGAGGCGGCAGCCGATCGCGCTCGCGCCGTCGCCGCCCGCGTCACGCGAGAGGAGCGCGATCGGCGCGACGTGCGTGACCGCGTGCTGCCCGGCCGCGCGGCCGACGCGCGCGTCCTTGGCCGACCCGCGCAGGCCGTCGCCGCGGTCGTCGAGCAGAAAACTCTCGAAGCGCGCCGCGCGGGCGATCACGCCGTGCACCAGCGCGACGTAGCGGCGCTCGATCGCGTGCACGCGGAAGGCCTGCGAGAGCGCCTTCTTGGCGGCGAACGTGCGCGCGAAGACGAGCAGGCCGCTCGTCTCCTTGTCGATGCGGTGCACGACCCCGAGGCTCGCCTGCGGCGCGTGCCCGGCGCGGCGCACGAGCCAGCGGCGCACGAGGTCCTCGAAGGTGAGCTCCTCGCCCGCCTCGCGCTTGTTCGCCGCGCGCGCGCGCATGCCGCCGCCGGCGCCGTCGTAGGGGACCGTCGACAGGCCCACCGGCTTGCGTGCGACGACGAGGTGCGCGTCGACGTGGACGATTGCCGCGTCGTCGAGCGCCGCGCGATCGAGGCGCGGCGCGCGCGCGCGGACCTGCACCTGCTCCCCTTCGCGCAGGCGGCGATCGATCACCCGAAGGCGCGCCCCGTCGACGCTCACCTTGCCGCGCTCGATGAGCGCGCGCGCCGCGCCCCAGGAGAGCGCGAGGCGGGCGCGCAAGAAGCCGTCGGCGGGCATGCCCTCGTGCTCGCGCGCGACGACGAGATCCGCGTCGCCGACGTCGCCCTTGGGGTTGCTCGGCGTGCTCACGGCGGCGGCGGGAACGGGAACGGGAGCGGCAGCTCGATGATGTCGGGCGGCTTCGGCGCGGTCGTCGAGGGCGCAGGCTTGGTCGACGGGATCGGGATCGGCAGGGCGGAGACGCTCGGCGGCGGCTTCGCGGACGTCGGGCTCGTCACGGTCGGTCGCACCTGCGTCGACGCAGGCGTAGGCGCGGGCCTCGGCGCGGGCCTCGGCGCGGCGGTCTGGGTGGCGCTCGCCGTCGGCGCGGGCTCCTCGATCTCGGCGGAGGGCTTCGGCTTCTTCTTCTTGGGCTCCTCCTCCGACGGGCTCGCGCTCGTCGTCGGCGCCGCGACGGGGGTCTGCGGCGTGCCGGTGCCCGAGGAGGTCGCGTAGAGGATCACCGCCGCGACGGCGAGGACGACCGCGCCCATCGCGACGTACGGCAGCCAGCCGAAGCGGCGGGGCGCACGCGACGACTGCCCCTCGTCGTAGACAGGCTCGGGGATCGCGGGCGCGCCACCGGGCGCGTCGAAGCCGAACGGCGGACGAAAGCCCGCGTCGGTCCCGCCGGACGAGGTCTCGTAGCCGCCGAGGGGCCCCGGCTGGAAGGCGACGGTGCGGCCGAGGTCACGGTCGGCAGAGCCGTTGTGCCCTGGAATTTGCGCCCTGTTCGCAGCGGGGGGCGCGTACGGCGTCGGCGCCGCGGCGATCGTCTGCCCGGGGCCGGTCTCGAGCCCGAGCGGAGATGGCGCCGGCTCGGGCGGCAGCTCGGGCGCCGGCATCGCGGGCAGCCGCGGCGCGCTCGGCTCGACGCGCCCGCGATCGAAGGCGACCATCGCGCTCGGATCGCCCGGGCCGAACATCACGGGGGGCGCGAGCCCGAGGCCGACCCCGCCGAGCACGCCCGCCGACGGCACGCCGACGCGCGAGGCCCCGCGGACCGCGATCGGCGCCTCGATCGCGAGCTGCGCCTCCTGCGCGGCGTTCACGATCGCCTGCCGCATCGCCGCGGCGCTCGAGAAGCGATCGTTCGGCTTGGGCGCCAGCGCGATCGCCACCACGTCGGCGATCGGCGCCGGGACGTTCGGCGCCACCGCGTCGAGGCGCGGTGTCTGGCCGCTCGAGACGGCGGCCGCGAGCGCGCGCGGATCGTCCCCTTGCAGCGGGCGGCGCCCGGCGAGCATCTCGAAGATCATCGCGCCGACCGCGTACAGATCGGCGCGCGCGTCGACGGCGTCGGCCGCGAACACCTGCTCGGGCGCCATGTACTCGGGCGTGCCCATGAGCGCGCCGGGGCGCGTGAGCTGCGCGCGCACCTCGCCGAGCGAGCGCAGCTTCGCGATCCCGAAATCGAGGATCTTCACGAGCAGCCCGTCGCTCGTGGCGCCCGGATCGCCAGGCGCGTCGGTGAGAAAGACGTTCTCGGGCTTCATGTCGCGGTGCACGACGCCGTGCCCGTGCGCTGCCTCGAGCGCGAGCAGCACCTGCACCGCGATCGTGAGCGCCAGCGAGGCCGGGAGCACAGGCTCGCGCGCGAGGCGCTGCGACAGCGGCTCGCCGTGCAAGAGCTCCATCACCAGGAAGGCGAGCCCCTCGGGCGACTGATCGACGTCGGACACGGAGACGACGTGCGGGCTCTTGATGTTGGCGCTGACGCGCGCCTCCTGGACGAAGCGCGCGACGACGTTCGCGCGGCTCGACAGCGCGGGGTGGAGGAACTTGAGCGCGTGCTCGGTGCCGAGGAACTCGTGGCGCGCTTCGAAGATCGAGCCCATGCCCCCCTCGCCGAGGAGCCGGCCGAGGCGGTACTTGCCGTTCACGAGGGTGCCGGGGCCGATCGTCATGAGCAGGCGGCCCCCGAACGCGAGCGGCGCGCCTGGCGGCGACGCGAGGGATTCCGACGAAGCGCGCCGAGGCTCGTCGCCGGCCTCGGAGGCATCGGCAACCACCCTAGTACCTCGCGCCGGAAATCCGTAGCGGGATCGGAGGCCGAACGCGACGACGGTCCGTACTGACGTTCACCTCGGGGGCGCCGGCGTCGCCTCTGCCCCCAATCCCCCGCCGTAGTACCGCGCGATCCCTCCACGGAGTTTCGATGCCCGGTCTCAGGATACATCGGCTTCGAGGACCCCGGCACGCACTTTGATTGCTGCTCGCGGGCACGAACGGGATCTTGCTCGCCCCCCGAACGCTCTTCGAACGCTCCCCGATGCTCGACGATGCCCAATCGCCGCGCGTGCAACCCGCGCCGATGACGACTCGTTCCCGCTCGGGCCGCCCCACGCGCCCTGGCCGGCGCGGGCCCTATCGCCCCGCGCTGCGTGAAGGGCGGGTTACGCTCTTCGTCCAACGGGCGTCCACGACTCGTACCACCACGACGATCTCCGCAACGCCGACCAGCTCGCCGCGAAACCCACCTTCCCGCTCCTTGGAGGACTCGATGCACCGCCCGCCGCGCACGCGCCAATGGACCTCGCTGGCTCTGCTTCTGCTCACGCTCCCGACGGGCGGCGCGGGGTGCGCCTCGTGCGAGAGCGCCGGGCAAGGCTCGCTGTCGGTCATGGGCGGCACCATCAACGACCCCGGCAACAAGTCGCTTCGCCGCGGGATGATGGCGTTCGGCATCGACCGCGCGTGCAGCGAGATGCTCAAGCGCACGGCGTCGCTGCGCGAAGGGGGCGAAGCGGCCGGCGCCGCGACCAACCCGACCAACGGCCGCTTCTTCCCGAAGACCTGCCAAGCCGCCTCCGCCCAAAACGGCGACCTCGTGATGTCGCTCAGCGGCACCGGCTACACCTACGCGTCGATCGTCCACAAGGTGACCTTCGACGCGTCGGCGACCGTGACGTTCGATCAGGATTTCCTGATGTCGGGCGACGATCTCTACGGCTACTTCCGCACCAAGGACGTGAGCCATCCGCAGGTCTCGCTGAGGGTCATCGAGTCGCGGCTGCCCGCCATCGCGAACCAGCTGACCGGCTTCGGCGACAACTACGCGCGGCAGCTGCTCGACGAGAAGATGCGCGACGGCTTCACGATGCGGCGGCGCAAGAACAGCGAGACCGATTTCCGCTCGGGGGTCGTGCAGCTCGGCACGTGGCCGAAGGTCGACTACGACGTGAAGGGGGGGCTCACCCTCGCCAACGACCGCAGCGAGGTGCACGAGCAGCAGCGCGACTTCCTCGGGCCGTTCGAGATCACCGACGGCGACAAGGCGATCTTCGTGCGCGGCCGCATCGACGGCGCCCCGGGGCTCAACGTGCTCGTCATGGACGACGCCGCGGCGCGGCCGTGGATCGAGACGTACCTGTCCGCGCCCGAAGCGACCCCTCCGCCCTCGCCGGCGAAGCAGGCGTACACCACGCAGCAAGGCCAGGAGTTCGCGTTCAACGTGACCGGCAAGGGGACTTACTGGATCGTCCTCGACAACACCTCGACCATCGCGGGGGGCTACACACCGCCTGGGAACCTGCTCGACGATCGCGCCGCCGTGGTGAGCTACGCGATCGTGTACGGCGACAAGTAGCCCCCCGCTGGCGGCCGATCGGCCGAGGCAGGGCGGCCGCTTCGACGAGCGGGAACTCCCGAGCGCGCCCGCTGTCCTTGCCGAGCATGAGCCACGCTTCCCCTGCGCCCTCGCCCGAGGCCGGGTACGCTGTGCCACCGATGGCCAAGACGGCAGCAAGGCGCGGCGCGGGGCTACGCGCGTGCCCGTTCTGTCGCGAGCTTTACGTCGACGACGAGCACCACGTCTGCCCAGAGTGCGGGGTCGAGCTGCGCGAGCTGTCATCGCTGCCGCTGTCGGCCGAGGCGCAGGCGCTCGAGCACGAGGAGGGGACGCACGCGGCCGTGGCGACCGCCCCGCAGGCCGAGCCGCTGCCGTGGACCGACCTGTCGCGCGGCCGCGGTCCGCTGCTCGCCGTCGCGCTCGCGGGGTTCGCGGTCTTCTTCTTCGCGCCGTTCGTCGCGTTCACCGCGCCGGCGTCGAGCGTGCTCACCGCCTTCCACATGGCCAGGAGCGCGAAGATCGTCTGGAGCCTGCTCGTCTCGTGGATGATCCTGGTGCCGGCGGTGCTGTCGCGGCGCACGATCTTGCAGATGTGGGGCGCGCGGGTCGCGTGCGCGTTCCTGTCGGCGGTGCCGGGCGTCTACTCGCTGATCGCGCTCGGCGGCCCGACCAGCAAGCCGACCCGGATCCCGAACGTCGTCTACCACTGGCATTGGGGCCCCGGCCTCTACGGGACGATCGCGCTCTCGGCCGTCGCGACCTACTTCGCGCTGCGCTTCGGCGGGCCCGTGCACGAGGAGGCGGCGCCGGCGCGGCGAGCGACGCGCGGCTGAAGGATCGCGCGGCGGTCTCGCACGTACCATCAGGACGATGGACGTCTCGTTGGTGCTCACGCACGACTGCAACCTCGGCTGCGGCTACTGCTACACGGGCGCGAAGTTCCGCAGGCGGATGCCCCGCGAAGTCGCCCGCAAGGCGCTCGAGCTCGCCTTCTCGCGCGACCGCCTCGGGATCGCCCCGCGCGAAATCGAGCTCTCGTATTTCGGCGGCGAGCCGCTGCTGGAGCTCGAGCTGCTGCTCGACACCGCGCGCGCGGCGAAGGAGCGCGCCGAGGCCGCGGGGGTCGAGCTCCGGCAGACCGTCACGACCAACGGCACGCTGCTCGACGCCGAGAAGGTCCGCGCGCTCCACGCGCTCGACCTGTACGTGGCGCTGTCGATCGACGGCGTACGCGACGCGCACGAGCTGAACCGCCCGCGCATGGGGGGCGGCTCGAGCTTCGAAGCGGTGGAGCGCGGGCTCGACGCGCTGCTCGCCGCGGGGCGTTCGTTCGAGACGATCACGGTGGTGACGCCGTCGAGCGCGCGGCGGCTCGGCGACTCGGTCGCGTGGCTGTTCGGCAAGGGGGTGCCGCGCGTGTCGCTCAACCCCTGCTACGAGGCCGCGTGGAGCGACGAGGCGCTCGCGGACTGGGAGCACGGCATGCGCGGCGCGGCCGACGCGATGGCCGCGTGCATGCGCGCGGGGCGCACGGTGAGCGTCTCGACGTTCGACAACAAGATCCTCGCCGCGCTCAAGGGGGGGCTCGGCGCGGAGGACCGCTGCAAGCTCGGCGACGGCTTCGCGGCGGTGTCGCCGGACGGGTGGCTCTACGGCTGCGAGCGGCTCGTCGGCGAGGACGATCACCCCGAGCTGCGCGTCGGGCACGTCGACACCGGCCTCGACGCGCGCGCCGTCGCCTGCGCGCGACCCGACGTCGCCGAGGACCGGCACGCGATCAACGCCGAGTGCGCCGAGTGCACCGAGCGCTTCCGATGCGCGGCCTCCTGCGCGTGCGCGAACCGCGCGGAGACCGGCGACATGCAGATCGCGGGGGGGGTGCAGTGCTGGCACGAGCAGACGAGCGCGCGCATCGCCGACACGATGGCCGAGGCGCTCTTCGGCGAGCAGAACCCGACGTTCTTGCGCTGGTTCTATGGGCGCATGGGGGTCGACGCCGACGCGCTCGCCGAGAAGCTGCGATCGGGGGAGCTCGAGCTCCCGCTGCGCCGCGTGGAGCACGCACCGGCGCGGCAGGTTGCGCGCGCCGGGGCGCCCGAGGGGAAGCGCGCGCTGCCGGTCGTTTCGTAGGCCCCGCGCGTCGGGGACCTCGCGCCCCCGCCCCGCTGCAGTATGGTCCGAGGGTGAGCTCGAACGACCTCGCCGCGCGCCCGACGCACGATCCGGGACCCCTCGACGAGCGGCTGCGCGCGGTCGGCTACTTCCCGACCCACGAGCTCGCGACGTCGCTGCGCCTCTCGGTCGCGCTCGATCGGCCGCTGTTGATCGAGGGGCCCGCCGGCGTCGGCAAGACCGAGCTCGCGCGCGCGGCGGCCGACGCGCTGGGCCGGCCGCTGCTGCGGCTGCAGTGCTACGAGGGGCTCGACGAGACGCGGGCGCTCTACGAGTGGGACTACGCCAAGCAGATCCTCTACACGCAGCTGCTACGCGACGCCGTGCACGAGGCGCTCGGCGGGCTCCCTTCGGGCTCGGCCGGGCTCGCCGGGGCGGTCGACCGCGTCGCGGCGCTCGAGACGTCGTTCTTCAGCGAGCGCTTCCTCGTCGCGCGGCCGCTGCTCGCGGCGATCCGCGCGGCCGATCCGGTGGTCCTGCTGATCGACGAGGTCGACCGCGCCGACCCCGAATTCGAGGCGCTGCTGCTCGAGGTGCTGGCCGACCACGCGATCACGATCCCCGAGCTCGGCACCTTCCGCGCCGTAGCTCCGCCGCTGGTGGTGCTGACCACCAACGCGACGCGCGAGCTCACCGAGGCGCTCCGCCGCCGTTGCCTGCACGCGGCGGTCGGCTACCCGGAGCCGTCACGCGAGCGTGCGATCGTGAAAGGGCGCGTGCCGCACATCGCCGACGCGCTCGCCGAGCGGCTCGTGGAGTTCGTGCAGCGGCTGCGCTCCTTGGAGCTCCGCAAGCCGCCGAGCATCTCCGAGTCGATCGAGTGGGCGCGCGCGCTGGTCGTCCTCGGCGCCTCGGCCCTCGACGAGGACCTCGCGCGCGAGACGCTGGGCGTGCTGCTCAAGCACCTCGAAGATCGCGAGAAGGTGGAGCCGAAGCTCGGGGCGCTGCTCGCCACACCGACGCGGTGATCGACGGCTCCGCCGCGCGCGCCACCAGAGTCGCGCACGGCTGCGATCTTGACCTTCGCGCCGCAGTCCGCTCGCATGGCTGTCCATGGTCACTTGCCAGCGATGCGGGGCTCAGAACGCCGATCATTCGAAGTTTTGCCTCAGCTGCGGGAATGACCTGCGGCCGATGGGCGCCGCAGCTCCGCCGGCGCCTCCGGCGGCGCCTTCGCCCGGCGGGTTCGGCGCGCCTCCTGGTGGCTTCGGATCGCCACCCGGAGGGTTCGGACCGCCGCCCGGACCGCCGCCTGGCGGTTTCGGGCCGCCGCCCGGCCCGCCGGCCGGAGGGTTCGGCCCGCCGCCTGGCGGTTTCGGGCCGCCGCCCGGCCCGCCGCCGGGTGGCTTCGGGCCGCCTCCGGGGGCTCCCGCTGGGTTCGGGCCGCCGCCCGGCGGCTTCGGACCGCCGCTTGGTGGGCCCGGAGGCTTCGGCTCGCCGGGTGGTGCACCCGCGGCTGGACAGCCCTTCGGCGGAGCTCCGGCCGCGCCCGGCGGCTTCGGCTCGCCTCCCCCGGCGCCCGCCGCCCCTGCGCCCGCGTATCCCCAACCGCAAGCTCCGGCCGGCGCTGCGCAGGCCGCCGACCTCGGCGCGTATGCCGACGGGCTGCGCATCATCGCGGTGGAGCTCCGCGCGATCGCCGCCTCCAAGACGATCTTCTCGACGCAGATCCTCCAGAGCCCGCTCCCCGGCGTCGCTGCGCTGGGCATCCGCTATGGGCGCTCGATGCACGTCGTCTGTGCCGGCGGGCCCTTCAATCAGGCCCTGTGGCCCTCGCGCGACTTCGCCGATCGCGATCGGCTGTTGAAGGCGACCATCGGCACGCGCATCGGCCCGGAGGTCATGATCCCGTGGGTGCTGACCTACGTCCTTCCGGGCGCGCTCCCGGACCTCGGCCAGGACGCGCAGTCGCAGCAGGCCTTCGTCGAGGCGGCCGACGCGCTCGGCGTCGGGGTCGACCAGAGCGGCATCGACGCGGCGCGACGCCAGGGGTTCCCCGAGGTCGGCCCGAACCACGCGCGCTTCCTCATCGTCAGCGAGCCGAAGCAGTCGATCGCGGGCGTCGAGCTCCACTGGGGCGACCGCCCCTTCGAGATGCTCTACGTGCCGACGCCCGGCGTCGTGGCGCGCGCTGCGCCCTGGACCTGAGCGCACGCGCCCATCGCGCTTCGAAGCGCGTCGCGCCGGCGGCGCCACCTTCGCCTCTCACTCGACCGGGAGCACGGCCCCCGCGGAGGGCATCACGGCCCAGCGCCGCGCGACGCCATCGCCCTGCGCGACGGCGAGCGCCTCCTCGAGCGTGCGCGCGCGCTCCCAGCCGAGCCGCGCGCACGTCGCGTCGTCGAGATCGGTGACCGCGAGCGTGCGCGAAAACGCCGCCTTGTCGCGGACGGCCAGCGACGTCTGCCCGACGATCTCGTAGCCCGCGAGCAGCGCCTCGTAGTGCGCCTCGCGCGTCGGATGCTCGAGCCAGCGCGCGAAGCGCGCGTGCCCGAGCCCCTCGTCGCAGCGCGCGAGCAGGACGATCGTCGGCCTCTGCCCCCTCGCGATCGAGGGGGACACGGCGCGGAAGGCGTTGTCGTAGGCCTTGTGCGCCTGGTAGAGCGAGGCGTCGTAGGGCCAGCCGCCGGCCGACGCGACGACGCCGCCGAAGGGGCGCGCGGGGTCGAGCTTGGCAACCCCGAGCGCGTACAGGCGGGCCGCCCCGCTGCGGAAGCGCGCCTCGTGATCGAAGCCGCACGCGACGTCGACGATGCCGGCGCCGGCCGCGGTGGGGCCGAGGATCGCGTTGGCGAGGAAGGTGCGCCCGCCGCGCGCGTCGAGCAGCCGCAGCGCGGCGAACATCTCCTCGCTCACCGGGTTGCCGTCGAGCCGCGCCGGCGCGCACCCCGCGGCGCGGCCGTTCGGTCCGCTGCGGTCGAGCACGCGCAGGTGGTTGCGCACGATGGTCGCCTCGTCGGCGACGCCGGGCATGATGGCCTTGCGCCCGCCCGAGAAGCCCGCGTGGTAGTGAAAGCTGATCGCGCCGACGAGCACGCGCAACTCCGCCATCGCGACCGGCGCCGCGAGCTCGAGCGGGTGCCCCCCTTCGAGCTCGCCGACCCTCACGAGCGTGGCCCTGTCGCGGGCGTCGTGGTGCACGAGGCGCACGCGGCCAAGGAGCGCCTCGCCGTAGATCTCGGCGCTGATCGCGTCGGACTGGCGCGCGTGCAGGCCGTAGGCGATCACCAGCGTCGCGCGGTCGGCCGCAACGCCGGCGCGATCGAGCAGCGCGCCGATCGCCTCCAGCGTCACGCGCATCCCCCCCTTGCGCGTCTGATCGTTGACGACGATCGCGATGGAGCGCGCCGCCGCCAGCGCCTCCACGAGCCCCGCACGCGCGAACGCCGCGGCGACCTCGTTCGCACCGAGCGGCGGCGTCGGCGCGACGCGGGCCTGAATGGGCGTCGCCTCGAAGGGGAGCTCGACCGCCAGGCGATCTCGTCCGTAGGCCAGCGTGGTCGGGGCCATGCGGCGCTTCTTGCCACGGCGCGCCCCGGCGCAAAACCGCGGCCCGCGCGAGCCGTCAGCGGATCACGATGACCTTCTGCTCGAGCAGCTCGACGAGGATGCGCATCGCGTCGAGCGTGGGCATGCCCGAGACGTCGAGGATCTCCTCGAGCGTCGAGACGCCGTCGACGTGCGACAGCAAGAAGCCGGCGCGGTGATCGAGCGTGAGCCAGCGGAGGTGGTCGCTCGCCACGGCCACGACGGGCACGCGATCGAGTGCGCCGACGCGCGCCGCGTACATCTGGCGAAGCACGTCGCGGCAACTCTCGGCGTAGCGCTGCGCGTCGGTGTCGGCGGGGTTCTGCTGGAGGATCCCCTCCGCCACTTCGAGCGCGCCCGAAAAATCGCCGAGCGCGTATCGCTCGCGCAACCTCGCGAGCGGGCTCGCCGCCTGGGCCGGGGGCGGCTCGCTGATCGTCGCGCGCCGCTCGTCGCGCGCGACCAGGTCGAGCGCCTCGGCGGCAGGATCCGCCGGCGCCGCATCGTCGAGCTGCAGGTCGAGGCCGAATTCGAAGGAGCGCCGATGCGGTGCGCTCCCGAGGCGGACGTCGATCGGATCGACCTCGGTGTCGCCACCTCCGGAGGGGCGAGGTGCGCCGAGCGCGAAGCTCGTCTCGGCGGGTGCCTCGGCGGCATCGGCGAGATCGGCGGCGTTGCGCCACACGTTCTCGGTGGTGCGCCGTGGGCGCGGGGGCGGCTGCTCGCTCGGCATCTCGAGCTCGTAGACCTCGGCGCCCGGTCGCGCCCCCTCCTTCACCCGCATGACGGGCGCATCGTCGGTCGTGGAAGTCGCGGTGCCCTCCTGCGATGGCCGCGCGGGCACCGCAGGGGGCGGGGGCTTGCTTCGACTCATCGCACCTCAGCTCGTCTTCTGCACCACGCCGCGGAACATCCGCGCCGTACGCCCGAGCGCCTCCATGTGCTCCTTGATGGCGGCCGCGTCCCCCTTGTTCAACGCCACGCGGGCCTTCTGCAGGATCGCCCGCGCCTTCTCCGTCGCGTCGCGGCCGAAGTCGCTCGAGGCCACGATCTGCTCGACCTGCGGGAAGAGCCGATCGATCTCGCCGATGAGGCGCTGCGCTTCCTGCTTGGTCGCCTCGTCCTGCTCGGACGCGCGGCGATCGAGCATCTCCCCCTCCGAGGCGACGATCATCTGCTTGAGCTCTTGCGGCGTCAGGCCGCTCGAGGCGGTGACCTGGATGGCCTGCTGATGGCCCGTCTCGAGGTCCTTGGCGCTGACGCTCACGATGCCGTCGGCGTTGATCTCGAAGGTGACGCTGATCTCGACCTGCCCCTTGGACGCCTTGCGCAGATCGGTGAGCACGAACTCGCCGAGCAGGTCGTTCTCTTCCCCCTTCTCGTGCTCCCCCTGCATGACGATGATCTTCACCTGCGTCTGGTTGTCGCGGCTGGTGGTGAAGGTCTCGCTGCGGCTGGTGGGCACCGTGGTGTTCTGCTGTATGAGGCCGCGGAAGCTGCCGCCCGCCGTGAGGATGCCGAGCGTGTGCGGGGTGACGTCGAGGAGCACCATCTCGTGCTTGGCGTCGAGCAGCGCGGCGCCCTGGATGGCCGCCCCGACCGCGACGACCTCGTCGGGGTGAACCCCCTTGCACGGGTCGCGGCCGAAGAACTCGGCGACCGACTCGACCACGCGCGCCATGCGGGTCATGCCGCCGACGAGCACGACCTCCTCGATGTCCTCCTTGCCGAGCTGCGCGTCCTGGAGCGTCTGGCGGCAGATGTCGACGGTGCGCTCGACGAGATCCTCGCAGAGCTGCTCGAGCGTCTCGCGCGAGATCACCCGCTGCAGGTGCAGCGCCTCGTTGCGCCCGCTCGAGATGATGAACGGCAGGTTCACCTCCGTCTCGCGCGTCGACGACAGCTCGCACTTGGCCTTCTCGGCCGCGTCCTTGAGGCGCTGCAGCGCCATGCGGTCCTGGCGCAGATCGATGCCGTGCTCGCTCTGGAACCCCTCGACGAGCCAGTCGATGACGCGGGCGTCGAAGTCCTCGCCGCCGAGGAAGGTGTCGCCGGCGGTCGCGATCACGCGAAAGACTCCGTGCGCGCCGATCTCGAGGATGGAGATGTCGAAGGTGCCGCCGCCGAGGTCGTAGACGGCGACGGTCTTCTCGATGTCCTTGCCGAACCCATAGGCGAGCGCCGCCGCGGTCGGCTCGTTGATGATGCGGATGACGTCGAGCCCGGCGATCGCGCCGGCGTCCTTGGTCGCCTGCCGCTGGTTGTCGTTGAAGTAGGCGGGGACGGTGACGACGGCCTTGGAGACCGGGCCGCCGAGGTAGTCCTCGGCGATGACCTTCATCTCCTGGAGGATCATCGCGCTGACTTCGGGGACGCTGAACGTCTTCTGGCGCAGCTGGATGCGCGCGTCGCCGTGCGGCCCTTCGACGATGCGGTAGGCGCTCGTCGCGATGGCGTTCTTCACCTGGGGCGAGGTGAACTTGCGACCGATGAGGCGCTTGGCGGCGAAGACGGTGTTCTCGGCGTTGGTGATGGCCTGGCGCTTGGCGATGTGACCGACGAGCTTCTTGCCGGCCTCGGTGATCGCCACCATCGACGGGGTCGTCTTGTAGCCGCCGCGGTTGGGGATGACCGTCGGCGCACCGTTCTCCATCACGGCGACGCAGCTATTCGTCGTGCCGAGATCGATCCCAATCACACGTTCCATTTCCGGCTCCTACTCATCCTCTGCGGCAATGGCATCGCCTCTCAGGTCGTGGCTTTGACCTTGGCCATGAGCTCCCTTGCCGCGGCATCGTCCGGCGCGAGGCGCAGAGCGTGCTCGAGCTCCCCCTTCGCGCGAAGCAGCAGCCCGGCGTCCCGATAGACCTCGGCGAGCGTAACCCGGAACTGCGCGGAAGCCGGACTCTTCTGCACCGCGAGCTCCCCGAACCTCGCGGCCGCGTGCAGATCCTTGCCGTCGCGGCGCAGAGCGTTGGCCGCGCGCGCGGCGACGGTCGGATCGTTCGGGCGAAGGTCTGCGGCCTTGGCGTACAGCGCGCCCGCCTCGCGCCAGCCCCCCTGCGACTCCTCGTAGGCGGCCTGCCGGAGGAAGCCGTCGGCGAGGAGCTCGCGCGCCCGGGCCTCGACCTCGACGTAGCGAGCCCGAACCGCCGGCTCGTCGTGCTCCTTGAGCGCGTGCGCGAGGTGGCTCGCCGCGAGGACCCAGTCGTCCTTGGCGAGGGCGGCCTCGGCGCTCTCGACCAGCTTCTGCATCGTGGCCCTGCGCGCGCGCTCCTTCGCGTCGTCCCAGCGCGCCCTCAGCGTCTCGACCGCCGCGCGCGGGTCGCCCACGCGAGGCCCGACTTCGGAGGGCGCGGGCGTGGGCGCGGGCGACCGTCGCGCGCCGCCGCCCATGCGCGCCCCGGCG
>JAJXTK010000028.1 GCA_021783935.1 Myxococcales bacterium
TTCGGCTGCGGGGTCGGCTTCGGCTTCGGCGGCTGGGTCGGGGGCGGGGGCGGATTCGACTGGGGCTTGGGGGGGCTCGCCGGCGCGGCCGACGCAGCCCGCGCGGCTCGGCGACGAGGCCAGCTTCCTGACGGGGACGCGCGCGGCCGACGCGATCGCGGACCTGCGGGCGCGCAACGGCGGCACGCTCGAGCTGCTCGATTTGCACCTCTATCCCGCGAGGATCCTGCTCAAGGCCAAGGCCCCGAGGGGCGACGAGATCGACCGCTGGGAGGTCCGAGCGAGCGGCGTCATCGGCCCGAAGCCGCAAGGGCTCTCGGCGAAGAAGCTCGCGGCGCGGCTGTTCGACGCCTCGCTGGTGCCGCTCGCGACCCTCTCGAGCATCGCGAACGAGGCGATCGCCAAGTCGCGCCTCGCGAACGGGAGCGTCACCCACGTCGACGTGCGGCGCGCCAAGGATGGCGGCGTCACGATGCGGGTCTCCGTGCACGCCGACGGCGTGACGAAGTGGGTCGACCTCGACGTGACGAAGCGCTGAGCGCCCTGCTCGTCAGCGCCGACGCGCCCAGAGGAAGCGCTCGCGGTTCCCCTCGGGGCCCGCGATCACGCAGTCCTGGTCGCCGAGGACCTCGAGGCCCAGCGCGCGCGCGGCGTCGGCGACCTCTTCGGTCACGCGCAGGCGCGCCGCGTCGTCGCGCACGACGCCGCCTCTGCCGACCTCACCACGGCCGACCTGGAACTGCGGCTTCACGAGCGCCACGAGCTCGGCGCCCGGGCGCATGAGCGGAACGATCGCGGGCAGGAGCTTCTCTAGCCCGATGAACGACGCGTCGACCACCACGAGATCGACCCCGGGCGGCGAGAGGCCCAGCTGCTCGGCCGTGAGCGTGCGGGCGTTGGTGCGCTCGCGCGAGACCACGCGGGGATCTCTGCGTAGCTTGTCGTGGAGCTGCCCGTAGCCGACGTCGACGGCGAGCACCTTGGCGGCGCCGCGCTGAAGGAGGCAGTCGGTGAAGCCGCCCGTCGACGCACCGACGTCGAGGCAGACTCGCCCGCGCGGATCGACGCCGAAGCCGTCGAGCGCGCCCGCGAGCTTCACGCCGCCACGCGAGACGTAGGGGTGGTCCTCCCCCTTGACGTCGAGCGCGGCGTCCTCGGCGACCGCCTCGCCCGCCTTCTCGACGCGGCGGCCGCCCACGTAGACCGCGCCCGCCATGATCAGCGACTGCGCCCGGGCGCGCGTCGGGGCGAGGCCCCGCGCGACGAGCAGGTGGTCGGCGCGCGCCTTCGGCGTCTTCGCGTCGCGCTTCACGGGCCAGGAATGAAGCGTCGGCGCCGAGGCCGCAAGGGCGGGCTTCCAACGAGGCTCGGCCTTCGTCTACCGTCGGGTCATGACCGTGCCGACCCAAGCGAGGGTGAGCGATCTGGAGGACCCGAAGCTCGAAGCGCTCGTGGAGCTGATGTGGCTCGCGGCGAGCGCCGACGACGAGGTGAGCGACGCCGAGCGCGCCGAGTTGCGCCGCCACGTCGAGGGGCTCACCGCCGGTCGCCTCGCGGGCGCGCGCGTCGACGCGATCTTGGGCGAGTGCGCGAAGCTGCTCGAGAGAGACGGGCGCGAGCGGCGCATCGCGGCGGTGCGCGATCGGCTCGACCAGCCGCTGCACCGCGAGCTCGCGATCGCGACGGCGATCCGCATCTTCGCGATCGACGGCGTGCTGCGCACCTCCGAGCGCGACATGATCCTCGAGCTCGCCGAGGCGCTGGGGATCGACGGGAACGTCGCCGCCGACCTCGTCAGGGAGATCACGGCGAAGAAGAACGTGTGATCGCGCCTGGTCGCGCGAGGCCCGACGACGCCTACTGCACCGCCTGGCAGGTGCTCTGCTTGCTCTCGTTCGCCGGCGTCGGGCAGCAATAGTCCTGGTTGCGCCCCTGGATGGGCTGACAGGTGAGGTTGCCGCCGCAGTCGTTGGCCGACGAGCAGGCCTTGCCCTCGTTGGAGTCGTCGGCGCCGCACGCCGCGAAGGTGGTGGCCATGGCGATCAGGATCCACGCGATCGTTCGAGTCATTCAGCGAGCCTCTCGGGCGCGTGATATCGCTTCGCCGGCACCCTCGCAATCGGATCGCGAAGTGCCGATTCCGGTCGTCCGATTCGGTGGGCATTCGGCCTCTACGGCGGAATCTTGATGCCGAATCCTTGAGAAGCCGAGCAGGCGATTCGTCGGCTGGCCGGCGCGTCCCAGGGTGCGGCTGGCAGGTCCTCCCGGCCAGGGGCGCCCCAGGGCCCAAAGGGCTGCGGCCGCGCTCCGGTGCCTGCTTGGCGACCGGGTGGCGCAGCGAAACCTCGCGCCTACGCTCGCGCTCGCCCGTTTCTTGATTGTTCGCTAACCTCAGTATTGCGTCGAGCAGCGAGAGGGCTCGAGATGGCCATGGGCGAGGCTATGTTCGATTCTCGCAACGAAGACCCGCCGGCCCCAGCCGAGCCGCTCTTGCGCAGCGACGAGATCGGCGACGCGATTCCACGCCAGCGGCTGCTCTCGGAAATCGCGCGGCACACGGCGATCGAGGAGGCGCTCCGGCGCAGCGAAGAGCGGGCTCGGCTCGCGATCGAGGCGACGAACCTCGGCACCTGGGACTGGGACGTGCGGGGCGGCGGCATCGTCTGGAACGAGCGCACCTACGAGCTCTGGGAGGTCACGCGCGGTCGATCGATCGACTACGACCTGGTCCGGCGGGGCGTGCACCCCGACGATCGCGACCGCTTCGACGCAGTGGTTTCCGGCGCCCTCTCGCCGAGCGGCGACGGCTCGTTGCACGCCGAATTTCGAGTGATCGGCGTCGATCGCCCAGCCGACCGATGGATCGAGGCGCAGGCGCGAGCGGCCTTCGAGGGGGGCGTCCCCGTGCGCTTGATCGGCAGCGTGCTCGACGTGACCGCGCGGCGTCGCGCCGAAGAGGCTCTAGGCGAGAGCCAGCGGCAGCTCGGCATCGCGCTCGAGACGGGCGTGCTCGGCACCTGGAGCCGCAACATCGAGACGGGCGAGACGACCTGGGACGCCCGAACGGCCGCGCTGCTCGGCGCCCGCAGCGACGAGCGAGTCGATTTCGACGCCTTCATGCGCCGGGTGCACCCCGACGATCGCGACCGCGTACGTGACGCCGTCCGACAGGCCCTGGAGCGCGGGAACGGCGGCCGCTACCACGCGGAGTTCCGGCTCGCCGAAGCCCCCGATCGCTGGCTCGAGACGCACTCGCTCATCGTGCGCGACGAGCGCGGCACCCGGCTCGTCGGCACGCTGCGCGACGCCACCGAACGCAAGGAGCGCGAGCAGCGTCTGCGCCGCCTGGTGGACGAGGCGCGCTCGGCGGTGCAGGTGCGCGACGAGTTCCTCGCGGTGGCGGCCCACGAGCTGCGCACGCCGCTGACGGCGCTGCTGCTCCACGTCGATCGGCTCACGCGCGTGGTGGCGAAGCACCCCCCGGCGACCGACCTGCCGGCCGCCGTCGGCAACGCGAAGAAGCAGGTGTTGCGGCTCGTGCGGCTGGTCGACGGGCTCTTCGACGCCACGCGCATCTCCGCGGGGAGGCTCACGCTCGATCGCTCGGAGCTCGACTTGGCGGCGCTCGCGCGAGAGACGATCGAGCGCATGCGGCCCGACGGCGCGCGGGTCGGCTGCGCGGTCTCGCTGCGGGCGCCCGAGCCCGTCGTCGGGACGTGGGATCCGATGCGCCTCGAGCAGGTGCTGGCGAACCTCCTCGGAAACGCCTTCCGCTACGCCGCCGGCAAGCCGGTCGACGTGACCGTCGAGGCGACGGCCGACCGCGCGACCCTGCGCGTGCGCGACCTCGGCGTCGGGATCGCCAAGAAAGATCAGCCTCGCGTCTTCGACCGCTTCGAGCGCGCGACGTCGCTGCGTCACCACGGCGGCCTTGGGCTCGGCCTCTTCATCACGCGCCAGATCGTCGAGGCGCACGGCGGCACGATCGCGCTCGAGAGCGCGCCTGGCGAGGGGGCGACGTTCACGGTGACGCTGCCACGCAGCGCGCCCGGCTGACGCTGGCTCACCCGTGCTGGTGGCGGTGGTGCACGTCGACGCCGTGCGGATGCGCGTGCTCGACGGGCTCGTGCCGATGGACGTGGCTGTGCGCACCGACGATCGGCGGCACGTGCGCGTGAGCGTGGTGCCCGTCGTCGTGGCGGTGCGCGTGCTCGTGCTCCATCGGCGCGTGGCGGTGGGGGTGCTCGTGGTGCTCGGTGACGTGCAGCCAGACCGCGATCGCGAAGAGCGCACCGGCGCCGACGACGAGCGCGCCCCCCGCGCGCTCGCCGAGCGCCATCGCGGCGACGGCGCCGACGAACGGCCCGAGCGCAAAGAGCGAGCCGGTGCGCCCGGCGCCGAGCAGGCGCTGCGCACGCAGGTAGAGGCGCAAGCTGAGCCCGTAGCCCGCGGCCCCGCACGCGAGCAGGCCGAGCGCCGCCGCAGGCGCGGGCCATCGATCGGGGATCGCGACGGCCGCGGCGGTCGAGAGCGCCGCGCCGAGCAGCGACTTCCAGAAGACGACCGCCCGCGGATCGAGGTCGGCGAGCGCGCGGGTGAGCGTGTTGTCGAGCGCCCAGGCCAGCGTCGCGGCCGCGATCGCGAGCAGCCCGAGGGCCCCAGCACCGCCGCCGGCAGCCGCGCGAATCGCGAGCAGCGCGCCGCCCGCGACCATCAGCGCGGAGGCGATGACGACGCGCGCGCCGACCGGCTCGCGGTAGAACACGCGCGCGAGCAGGAGCGTGAGCACCGCCTCGAGGTTGAGCAGCAGCGAGGCGGCGATCGCGCCGGAGCGCTGCAGCCCGAAGGCGAGACACGCAGGACCGATGGCCGCACCGAGCAGGGCCACGAGCGCGAGCCGGCGCAGGTGGGAGCGCGCGACGGCCGGCTCGTCGGCGCTCGCCCGCAGGTGGGCCGAGCCGAGGGCCGCCCCCGCGTACAGCAGCGCCGCCGTCGCGAAGGCGGAGGCCCCTTGGCCGAAGCGCCGCACCCACGGCGTGCTCGCACCGAAGAGCACGGCCGCCGCCAGCGCGAGCAGCGCCCCTCGGGCCATCGGGCTCGCCGCGCGCAGCGTTCGCATCACCGCTCCGGGCGCCCGAGCCGCGCGCGGGCCGAGGCCCGCCGCGCACGCAGCGTCGCCGTGACCGCGCTCGCGCCCTCGCCGTTGAGCACCTGATCGACGCGGAGCCCCGCGCGACGCGCCTGCGCGACCCCGAGCGCGACGTCGCCGAAGCCCCTCGCCTCGTGGGCGTCGGGGTTGATGCAGAAGCGCGCGCCGCGCGCGGCGGCGCGACGCACCAGGGGCGGCGAGAGGTCGAGTCGACCCGGGCTCGCGTTGATCTCGAGGAAGGTCCCGTTGGCGGCGGCGGCGTCGGCGACCGCCTCGAGGTCGAAGGAGTAGCCCGGCCGCGCGAGCAACAGCCGCCCCGTCGGGTGGCCGAGCACCGTGACGAGCGGGTGCGAGACCGCGCGCAGGATCCGCCGCGTCTGCGCGGCGTGATCGAGCTGCAAGGCGGTGTGGATCGACGCGACGACGAAGTCGAGCCCGGCGAGCGCGTCGTCGGGGAGATCGAGCGCGCCGTCGACCATCACGTCGACCTCGACGCCGTGGAAGATCTCTATTCCTCGGACCTCACGCCGCGCCACCTCGACGGCCAGCGCCTGCTCGCGCAGGCGCGCCTCGTCGAGGCCGTTCGCGTAGCTCGCCGCGCGCGAATGATCGCTGATGCCGACGTACTCGAAGCCGGCTTCCCGGGCGGCGCGCGCCATCTCGACGATCGACCCCGTGCCGTCGCTCCAGCTCGTATGGACGTGAAACACGCCCCGCACGCCGCGCGGCGGCAAGAGCCCGTCGGGGACCGCGCCGAGGAGCGCCCCTTCGCGCAGCTCGGGCGGCGTGCGCGGCAGGCCGAGCGCGAGGTAGATCTCGTCCTCGTCGCGCGTGCCGGCGGCGATCGAGTGCAGCGAGGTCTCGAGCTCTTCGGCCCGCCGCGAGAGCGCCTCTAGGTGCGCGGGGTCGGCGGTCTCGATCACCATCGCCTCGGCGAACCCCTGCTCGCTGGCGCATCGCACGCGGATCTTCGGCCCTCGTCCGTCGGCGAGGCGCGCGAGCACCTGCGCGGCGGGCCAGGACGCGCGCGGCTCGAGCTCGACCCGCGCGCGCGCGTCGAGCGCGTTGCCCTCGGTGATCGCGCGCGCGACCTCGGACGGCGCGAGGCCGGCGACCACGACGACCAGCTCGTCGACGATCTCGACCCCACGGCGCAGCGCCCCCGCCGTGCGCGCGAGCGTCGCCCCGACGCGTGCGAGGTCGTCGAGCAGCTGGGCCGCGAGCGTCAGCCCCTCGGCGAGCAGCGCGTACCGACGCGTCTCCAGCGCCGCCTCGATGAGCGGCAGGAGCTTCTCCTGCGCCCTGGCCGAGAAGCCGCCGATGGCAGCGACGCGCCCCTCGCGGCAGGCGTCGCGGAGCTCCTCGAGCGAGGTGATGCCCCCCTCCCGCCAGAGCTTGCGCGCCTTCGCGGGGCCGAGGCCAGCGATGCGCAACAGCTCCACCAGGCGCGGCGGCACCTCGGCGCGCGCGCGTTCGAGCGCCTCGATGCGGCCGTCGCGCGCGAGCTGCTCGACCTTCGCGGCAATGGCCTTGCCGACGCCCGCGAGCGCCCCGAGCTCGCCGCGCGCGCGCACGGCCGAGATCGACTCGGGGAGCGAACGGAGCAGCTCGGCGAAGTTGCGGTACGCGCGCGTCCTGAAGGCCGACTCCCCTAGCAGCTCGAGGAGCGTGGCGAGCTCCTCGAACTCGAGCGCCACATAGCCGTTCACGAGCGGCGGGCGCACATCCGAATCGAGTTGCCGCTCGTTGGCATCCGCCACGCTGCTAGGCTCCTATCTCGAGACGGGCCCGCTTTGCGCGCCCTGCGAGGCGGAGCGATCGCCACTCCGCCGCATCACCGGCGCCGGCCGTGAACGCCGACGTCGACGCCTCCCTACCACGAACGATGAAGAAATGGCCTCATCCGTCGCACGAAGCGGGCGCGAAGCCCGCGCAGCCCGATCCGAAGTTCCGCCCCCTCGAGGCGCAGCTGAAGAAGCTCGCCGACGACAAGAGGCGCGAGGAGGCCCAAAAGCAGGCCCAGGCGAAGGGCGCGCGCGCCAAGGAGGTCGAGCTGGCCCGCAAGCCGAAGCCGCCGCCGAGCGCCGAGCCCGCCGCGTCGCGACGGCCGAGCACCCTCACGCTCGACGAGCACCGCGAGCTCGAGTCCATGCGCAAGGCGGAGGACGACGACTTCTTCTTCCGTCGCCTGATGGCGGGGGTCGTGCCGCTCGGGGGAGACGAGCGCGGTCGGGTGACCACCGCGCCCAAGGTCGACACGCCCGCGAGCGCGCCGGCGCCGACGGGGCCCGATCCCGACGAGCAGGTGCGACTGCACTTGATGCAGCTGGTCGAGGGGGGGGCGCGCTTCGAGGTGTCGGACGACGGCAGGCGCCTCGAAGGGCGCCGATTGGATCTCGACCCCTCCGCGTGGCGACGGGTGCGTCGCGGCGAGCTCCCCGTCGACGCGCGGCTCGATCTGCACGGCAAGCACAGCGACGAGGCGCGCGACTCGCTCGAGGCCTTCCTGCGCGATCGGCGCGCGCGCCGCGATCGCCTGGTGCTCGTCATCCACGGCCGCGGCGAGCACTCGCCCGGCGGCGCGGGGGTCCTTCGTGGCGAGATCGGCGCGTGGCTCTCGCAGGGGCGCGCCTCGCAGCACGTCGCCGCCTTCGCGACCGCGCACGCCGACGACGGCGGCGAAGGGGCGCTCTACGTGCTGCTGCGCCCCTGAACATGAGCGCGAACGGCGCGCGGAGCTCTCTGCCGCGCGCCGCTCGTCGTGCCCCGCCGCTCGCAGGCCGTTGAGTTTCTCCGGAGCTGCCCGATTCTCTCCCGCGTCAACCCGAAACTCGCCGCGCGATCGACACGGCCTGCTGCCTGTCACAGTCCCCGCAGGCCGTTTCTCAACGGCCTGCTAGTTACTGGCGCTCGCCGACGGCGCAGCGCTTTCACTCGCGGCCGGCGCGGCGCTCTCGGTCGGAGCGGGCGCCGCCGTCTCGCTCGGCGCAGGGGCGACGCCGTTCTTCGCGTCGCACCGCGCCTTGTTCTCGGCCCACTGATCCGCCCAGGGCTTGCCGACGCAGGCCTCGCCGATCGTGGGGTCCCTCCTCGCGCGCGCCTCGCAGGCGGCCGCCTGGTTGCGCAGGCAGCTCGCCTGCGTCGCCGAGTCGCCGCCCTCCTTCGCGCACACTTCCTTGAGTGCCTCGCGGCTCGACGCGCTCCCGATGCAGGAGCACTCCCAGGCCTTCTTGCAGTACTCGCCGAAGACCTGCGCGTCGCCTTCGTTGGTCGGCGCCGAGAGGCAGTGAACGCGCTCGCTGCGCGCGTTGCACGCCTTGCGGTTGAGCGGATCCGACTGCACGCACGAGAGCCGATCGTACTCGTACGTGGGTATCTCGCACTTCTGGATCGAGTCGCGGTCCTTGAGCGCCTCGGCCCGCACCTGCTTCTCGAGCAGGATGGTCGAGATTCGAGGCACGTAGGTCACGACCCCGAGCGTCAGCACCAGCAAGCCGACGAAGGGCAAGACGACCTTGTAGAGCGAGACGACCGGCCGCTCGAAGCGGAAGCTCGAGATGTACAGGTTGAGCCCGAGCGGCGGCGCGACGTACGCGATCTCGAGGTTCAGCAGGAAGATCATCCCGAGGTGGAACGGGTTCATCCGGAACGTCGTCGCGATCGGGATGATGAGCGGCACCGCGACGAGAATCGCGGAGAAGCCGTCCATCAGCATGCCGATGACGAGCAAGAAGATGTTCAGGCCGATGAGGAACTTCCACTGCGTGTCGAGGTTGGTGCGCGCCTCGAGCCAGTGCAGCAGCTTCTCGGGGACGTCGGCCTGATCGACGTAGTTCATCAGGCTGTTGGCCATCGCCAGGATCAGGATCACCGCGCCCGCGAGCGACATGCTGTTGCGGGCGATGCGCGGGAGATCCTTCTTGAAGTCGAGGTCCTTGTAGACGACGACCTCGATCACGAGCGTGTAGAGCGCCGCAATCGCCGCCGACTCGTCGAGCGAGGTCAGGCCACTGAGCAGGCCGCCGAGGATGACGACCGGCACGGCGAGCTCCCACTTGATGAGCCAGAGGCTCGCGCCCATCTCGCGCAGGTCGAGCGGCGTGGTCGGGATGCGCGCCTTGACGCCGATGAACGCGGCGTAGATGCCGAGCACGATCATGACGAGGAAGCCGGGGACGAGCCCCGCCTTGAACGTCTCGTTGATCGGCACCCCCGCGACGAGCGAATAGACCAGGATCGGCAGGCTCGGCGGCAACAAGAGGCCGAGCGAGCCGCCGGTGGTCACCAGGCCCAGCGAGAAGTTGTCGGGGTACTTCTGCTGGCGGAGCGCCGGGTAGAGCAGGCCGCCGATCGCGACGATCGTGACGCCGCTCGCGCCGGTGAGCGTCGTGAAGAACGCGCTCGCCGCGATGCACACGACGGCGAGGCCGCCGGGCATCCAGCCGAAGAAGGCCCGGCTCGCGCGCACGATGCGCTCGGGGGTCTTCGACTCGGCCATCAGGTAGCCGACGAAGGTGAAGAGCGGGATCGTGACGAGGATCGGGCTGCCCGCGAACTTGTCCTGGAGGACGTCGCTCGCGATGAAGCGCACGTGCTGGAGGCTCGCGTCGTCGTTGAGCAGCCAGAAGAGCGCCGCGCCGCCGCCCATGATGACGAACAGCGGCACGCCCATCAGGGCGAGCGCCACCATCAGGCCGGTGGTCTTGCCGAAGCCGAGCAAGAGCCCGAGGACGGCGACGAAGATGGCCTTCGGCACCACGCCGATCGTGGGCGCGCCCGAGGCGGGGGGCGTGACCGTCGCTTCTGCGGCGCTCATCGCGCACCTCCCTTGCCGCCCGGCCCCTGCTTCTTCTTGGCGCGCTCTTCTTCCTCCCTCTTGGCGATCAGCTCCTGCGCCCTCGCGAGCTCGGAGAGATCACCGACGAGCGTCCGATCCTCCTCGTCCTCCTTGGCGGCCTGCGCCGCGGCCTCGAGCCGCTGCGCGGTCGGCAGCCCCTCGGGCGGCGGCTGCGATGGAGACGGCGGCGGCGGCGGCGCGGTCGTCGCCTCGTTCGGTCCCGGCGCCGCGGGCGGGCGCGAGCTCAGGCGCTTGGCAGCGGCGAATCCTTCGGAGTGACGCTTCTCGGCCTCGCTCAGGTGCGGATCGCCGACGTCGGCGACGCGATGGTGCGGCGCCTCACCGCCGGCCCCCTTCTCGCCTTCGCCGAGGTCCTCGGCGCGCGCGTCGACCTCCGCCTTCGCGGCCGCGCGCGCGTCGCCCACGCCGATCGCGTCGCTCGGCAGCGCCCGCTCGCCCTCGTGCGCGCGCGCCTCCTCGTCGACGCGCGCCTCGGCGAACGGCGGGTGCACGGCGACCAGCGCGTCGCCGACCGGCTCGGCGCGGACCTCTCGCAGCGAGTCGCGCCCGTGACCGCCGTCCTCGCCGCCGTGCGCCGCGTTCGGATCGGTCGACACCGCGCCGCCGATCGCGAGCAGCCCGCGCAAGAGGAAGCGAACGCCGATGACGAAGAAGCCCCAGGGGAAGAGCAGCGACAGATCGGCCTCGATCGGCGTGCGATCGTCGGGCTCCGGCGGCTGCACGACGGGCGTGCGCGTGAGCCCGGCCGACGGGTCGTGACACGAGGCGACGAGCTTCCAGTCGCTGTTCACGATCAGCTGGCCGCTGCCCGCGGCCTCCTTCTCCTTGTCGGTCAAGCAGGGGCGCTGCGCGATCGCGGGCGGCGGCTGCACGCTCGGGTCGATCGCGTCGGGCGCGAGGGGCGGCTGCGGGTAGACGCGCCTCCAGCCCCCCTCGTTCAGCTCCTGGTTCCAGTCGGCCCCTTGGTACCAGGCGTCGAACTTCTGCCCCCTGAGCACGACGTGCTCGAAGCCCTTCACGTCGAGGGCGAACTGCTTGCGGAGGATGAACTGGTGGCGCTCGAGGGCGTGCCCGATCGTCGGCAGCTTCCGCTTGGCGAGCCAGACGCGCCAGGGGGCGGTCTGCACGACGGCCACGAAACGGTCGGCGTCGCCGGGCGCGATCACCGCGGCGAGCACCGGCTTGATCGCGTCGCGCACGTCTGCGACCAGCGGATCGACCTCGCCGTCCGCGTTCTTCGGGATGGCGACGGCGAGCTTGCGCCGGCAGAGCCCCACGATCGTGGGATCGTCCGGCTCGGGCGGCGGCGCGTTCGGATCGTTCGGCGGCGGAGCGTAGCCGGCGCGCAGGCACGATCGCGTCCAGGCGATGCGGTCGGCCTCGTGCTCGATCTTCGTCTCCTCGGCGCGCAGCTGCACCGCCTCCTTCTTGTCGGCGAAGCGCGTGACGGCGAGATAGTCGACGAAACCCCAGGCGATCATCATGCAGGCGAGCGACGCGACGGCGTAGCCGAACAGCGCCACGACCAGCCGCGGCCTCGGGCCGATGAAGCGCATCACGATGTCGACGTTGATCTGACGCCCCGCGCCGGTGGCCAGCGACGCGCCGAGCAGCGCGACCCAGATCGTGAACAGGCGCGAGGAGACGATCGCCGGCGTGCCGATGAGGTGCAGCGTCGAGCCGTCGGTGAGCCACGCGGCGACGTTCGCGAAGTACGGGAGCTTCTTCGAGACGGCGAGCAGGATCACGCCGAGCGCGCCGAGCACGATCGGCACGACGAGGCCCGTGAGCTTGCGCGCCTCCTTCTTGGTCGCCCAAGCGGCGAACGACGCGAGCGACGCGAAGAGCGCGATGCCGCCCGGGAAGCGCGCGAGCTTGCCCCCCTTGGTGTGGAACGCGTTGAGCGTGACCCACCCGCCCATGTACAGGATGGCGAGCAGCAGGAGGGTCAGGACGAGGAAGGTCTCGATCTTCGTCCACGCCGTGTCGATCAGGACGAACGGCCTGGCCCATCGGGCGGGAAGGTCCGGGGCGCGGCCGTGCAGGCCGCGGGCGCCCCCCTCCTCGGCCCCCTGAGACTTGTGGGAGCGAGCTTGCATGTGCTGGCGAGGGTACCAAGGGCGAGGCGCCTGATGGCAAGCCATCTCGCGGAGCGCCTACCTGATCGCACGCCGCGTCAGGCGCCCATGCGAGCGGCGAGGTGCAAAACGGCCGACGGCCGCGCCCCTCGCGAGGCACGGCCGTCGACGATGCACGGACTGCGCGCCTCGACTCAGTTCGCCGCGGCCTCGATCCGGTTGACGAGCGAGGCGTTGAACGTCCCCGCCTTGAGCGCGTCGCGCGCCGACTTGAAGACGGCCGCCCACTTGGCCTTGTCGTCGGCGGTCGGCGTGTAGATCTTCACGCCGCTGCGGTTCTTGAAGCGCGCCCAGGCCGCCGCGTCCTCGGCGCGGATGCGCGCGCTGAGGCTCGAGCCCTTGAAGTTGAGCGACTTGCCGTACGAGAGCACCTCGCTCTTGACGTCGGCCGGCAGCGAGCTGAGCGCGTCGCTCGACATGACGACGGCGCCGACGAGGATGCCGTTCACCGCGTCCACGCCGTTGTCGTACTTGGAGTTCCACTGGAGCATCTCGGCGGCGAGGGCGCTGATGCTCATGCAGTTGATCTTGCCGTTGTCGATGTTGGTGCCGACGGCCATCAGCTCGGAGCTGAACGGGTTCACGCCGCCGACCTTGGAGTAGACCGTCTTGAGGACCGGGTCGTCGCCGTAGACCCACGGGTTCTTCCCCTTGAGGTCGTCGGGCGTGTGCACGGCGAAGCCCTTCGACAGGAAGTGCGCGTAGCCGACGTCGCCCCACGTGATGAGGGTCAGCCCGCTGTCGGTGAGCATCCGCTCGAAGTCGCCGCTCATGGCGGCGCGGACCTTGTCGACCTTCGACCATTCGGTCAGCACGCCGGGGACCTGCATCGCGAGCAGGTTCTTGTTGATCTTCGAGAGGCCGACGGACGTGACGGCGGCGCCCGCGAGCTGCCCTGCCTTCATCTTGTCGACCATCGTCGCTTCGGTGCCCTGGGTGGAGCCGAACTTGATGTCGATCGTGACGGCGCCGTGCCCGTCCTTCTCGACGTTCTTCTTCCACTCGCTGAACGCCTGCCCCCACACCGACTCGGGCGCCGCGGCGGTGCCGATGGTGAGCGACTTCGCGGCGCTCGCCGTGCCGACCGACGCGAGCAACGCCGCGCCGATACCGAGACCCGTCAGGACCTTACGAACCATGGGTGACAACCTCCGTCCGGCCCCCGCCCGGGGCCGCGCGCACGAATCCGCTCGCCGGGGAGCCCGTGACCCCCGCGCCTGGGTCGTCTGACGAGCGACCGTTCGCGATAATCAAACGCCCCTTTTTGACCGGGGTTTTCTAGCCCCGTCGCCCTCGGAAATATCAGCGTGTCGGCGCAAGCGCCATGGGCTCGGTCACCGAAACCACAACGCAATGTGTCAATCACGACGGCATAGACACCCGAACCCTCCATGGGTTGGTTGGCTCTCACACGCCTCATCGGGCAGCCGCGCCCCCCGTTGCACACCATGAACAACACCGCCCTCTACGTCGCCCTCGCCGCCGCCGTGCTCGTCTGGATCTGGCTCTCGCGCGGCGGCGCGAAGACCTCGTCGGCCGACGCGCGGCGCCTCGTCGCCGAGGGAGCGATCTTGGTCGACGTGCGCTCGCCCGGAGAATTCGCGGGCGGCCACCTCGACGGCGCCATCAACGTGCCCGTCGAGACGATCGGCTCACGCGCCGCCGAGCTCGCCAAGCGCGGCGAGAAGCTCGTCGTCTACTGCCGGAGCGGCTCGCGCAGCGGCTCGGCCGCCGCGGCGCTCGCGCGCGCCGGCGCCCAGGTGTTCGACCTCGGCGCAATGTCGCGCTGGTGAGGCGTGGGCGCGTCCGAGTGACCGCCGCATGCATCGTACGGCCCCGGAGGACCCCATGAGCTTCGACGTCTCCTACGGAATGACCGCCCGCCTCGCGCACAGCACGCTCGCCGACGCGCGCGCCAAGGTCGCCGCGGCGCTCGCGACCGAGGGCTTCGGCGTGCTGACCGAGATCGACGTGCAGGCGACCTTCAAGAAGAAGCTCGACGTCGACCGCGCCCCGTACGTGATCCTCGGCGCGTGCAACCCGGGCCTCGCCAAGCGAGGCATCGACCTCGAGCCCGCGGTCGGGCTCTTTCTGCCGTGCAACGTCGTGCTCGCGCAGGAGGGGAGCGACGTCGTCGTCTCGGCGGTGCGTCCGAGCGCGATGTTCACGGCGATCACGCCGCGCCCTGCGGGGCTCGACGAGCTCGTCACCGAGGTCGAGGCCAAGCTCGGGCGCGCGCTCGCGGCCGTGAAGGGGTGAGCGCCGTCGCGGACGGGGCGACGGCCGAAGCTCGGTGCGATGACCCCGCCGCTCCGCTCGTACGGCCTGGTCGAACGTTTCTTGCCCGCATGGCCGAGCGCCGGCAGCGCGCGCGTGGCGAGTCCGAGCGCGCAGCAGGCTGTGGACTGCTTGCGAGACCGCTCGATCCTCTCCCGGGTCATGCCGCGATCTCCCGCGCGATCGACCACAGCCTGCTGACGGTCACAGTTTCCGCAGGCCGTTTATCAACGGCCTGCTAGCAGGCTGTGGAGTTTCTCCGAGACCGCTCGATCCTCTCCCGGGTCATGCCGCGATCTCCCGCGCGATCGACCACAGCCTGCTGACGGTCACAGTTTCCGCAGGCCGTTTATCAACGGCCTGCTAGGCTGCTCGCGGGCGTCACCCAACGTCGCGACGCCTCATCTCATCCCGTCATGCAGCCCGCCCTCCTCGCCGCCGCATCGGTCGCCGGGGCCGCCGCGGTCTTCACGTGGCGGCTGCGCGAGACGAGCCGCCCCATCACGGCGCGCAAGATCGTCCTCCCGCCGCTCGGCATGAGCACCGGCTTCTCGATGTTCCTCTACCCCCCGACGCGCGTGCCGGTCGCCTGGGCGATCGCCGCCTTCGCGACCGGGGTCGTGCTGCTCTGCTGGCCGCTCGTGAAGACGTCGAAGCTCGCGCGCCAGGGGAACGCGATCATGCTCAAGCGGTCGAAGGCGTTCCTCTGGATCCTCCTCGGCCTGGTGGCCGTGCGCTTGACGGCGCGCGCGTGGGTCGAGCAGCGCCTGTCGCCGATGCAGACAGGCTCGCTCTTCTTCCTGGTCGCCTTCGGGATGATCCTCCCCTGGCGCGTCTTGATGCTCCTCGAGTACCGCAAGATCGCCGCGTCGATGTCGCGCGGCGCTCCACGCTCGCCCGCGCTCGAGGCCTCCGCCGACGTCGGCTGAGCGGCCGCCTCGGCTCCCTCCCCCGCGTCACCCGTCGAGCCTCCGCTCTTCGCCGGGAGGCGGGCCGCGTGAAATCGCGCGCGTGACGGAGCCCGGCGCGCCGCGTGCGGCCGGGCCGCTCCGCGATCGCTCCCGACATGCAGACGGCGTCGCGAGCGGCCAGCCCATGGGACGGCCGGGGGCGCTGACCCATGACGCCGCCGGAGAGCGGAGCCTTTCTCTCGTTGGACTGGAAGCCGACGGGAGGTGGCCTGAGGGGTCGGCGCAGCGTGACTCTGGCGCAGATCCCTGGCTTCGATGCGTGGGGCGTGAGCGAGAGCTGCTTCGAGAATGCCCAAGGCGCGCGCGTCGATCCTGGGATCGGCTGCGACGTCGTGCGCGAGCGGTGGCTCGCCCGCCGACGACCTTGCGACCGCCGGTGGGAAGCGCGCGAGAACGTGCGACACTGGTCCGGGCTGTGTCGCTCACCGGAAGGAGCCTTCCGCATGTCTCCGCCTCTCCGTCCCCGCTCCGCGCTCTTCGCGCTCGCCGCCGTCGCCTCGGTCGCTCTCGCCGCCTCGAGCGCCTCGTGCGGAGGCGGCAAGGGGAGCGACCTTGGCGCGGCGACGTCCGACGGAGGACCGGACGGCGGCTCCGGCACCGGGGTCGACGGCGACCTCCCCGACGGCGCCACCGGCGATCCGTGCGCGGCCGACACGGGCGGGACCTCGGGCACGACGGCGATCACCGCGGTGTGGGCGAACGAGGGGGGCGACAAGGTGACCGAGGACGAGCTGCGCGCCACCGGGCACGCGAGCGCCGTCGTCGACGCCGTGTGGGACGGCCACTGCATCCGGACGTTCGGCGCGAAGAACGAGATCGTTTCGTTCGACGTCGTGCTCGAAGCGGCAACGTCGAAGGCCGCGAAGGTCAGCGTGAGTCTCGGCGACCTCACGGGGCCGGGCGGCGCCGTGATCCGCTCGGCGCCGCGGGCGACCGACAAGGTGTTCGACTGGACGACGACCGAGGTCGAGCTCTTCTACGTGCGCTACCTGCAGATCAAAGGGGCCAGCCAGCAGGCCTACGGCGCCGCGGCCGCCTGGCAGGAGGCCACCTTCCCGAAGCGCCTGCAGTGCCCTGGCATGACGCAGGCCACGCCCGACTCCAAGCCCACCGGCGCGGGATGCCCCTGGACGCAGCGCCCCCTCGCGAACAAGCTCGTCCCCGACATCGCCGTCCCCCTCGAGCTCGTGCCGACGTTCGATATCGCGGCGTCGAGCAACCAGTCGATCTGGGCGGACGTGTACATCCCCGCGACCGCCCCCTCCGGCGTCTACGGCGCGATGCTCACCGTTGCCGAGAGCGGCGTCGTCACCCACAAGATCCCGGTCAGCCTGCGGGTGCGCAACTTCGCCCTGCCCGACGCGCCCAGCGCCAAGACGATGCTCTTCACCTCGCGCGGCGACATCGCGCCGCGCTACGGCAGCGCGACCGACACCGCGCTCGTCAACCAGCGCCTCCTGGCGCATCGCCACCGCATCTCGCTCATCGGCGACGACGCCAAGCAGACCGGCACCCAGCCCGGCGCCGACTACCTCGGCGTCCTCGACGGCTCGCTGTTCACCGCCGCCCACGGCTACGCCGGCCCCGGAGAGGGCACCGCGCAGGACGTCTACTCCATCGGCACCTACGGCAGCCTCACCGGCGGCTCCACGCGCTCGCAGTTCACGGCTGCCTTCAATGGCTGGGAGAGCTGGTTCGAGGCGAGCTCGCCGCGCACCGAGCGCTTCGTCTACCTCTGCGACGAGATCGATTGCCAGCACGGCACCCCCACGCTCGCGACGCAGCTCCAGTGGTGGGCCGCCATCACCGGCCCCGGAGCGAAGCTCCACACGCTCGCGACGCAGCCCCTCGTCGGCGCGCCGGCGTCGCTCAGCGATCCCACCTCGAGTTGGCCCTTCAGCGAGGGGACCAGCGCGTCCGACCAGGCCGCCGCCGACGCCGTCGTCGCCGCCGAGCCCACGCGCCGCATCTTCGCCTACAACGGCCAGCGCCCCGGCTCCGGCTCCTGCGCCACGGAGGACGACGGCGTCGCGATGCGCGAGCAGCCGTGGGGCCAGTACAAGAAGAAGATCGACCGCTGGTTCTGGTGGGAGGCCACCTACTACGACGACAACCAGCAGGGCCTCGGCAAGGTCGACCTGTTCAAGAGCGCCGACACCTTCGGCATCGCCACCCCCAACGCGACGTACGGCACGACGGGCGGCGCCAACGGCAACGGCGTGCTGCTCTACCCGGGCACCGACGCGCTGTTTCCGGCGAGCTCCTACGGCGTCGCCGGCCCGATCGCGAGCCTGCGGCTGAAGGAGTGGAGGCGCGGCATCGAGGACGTCGACTACCTCACTCTGGCCGCCGCCAAGGACCCGAGCGCCGTCAGCGCGATCGTGAAGAAGATGGTGCCGAGCGTGCTTTGGGAGCAGCAGTGCCACGATCCGGTGAACGACTGCACCTACACGTACGCGCCCGTCAGCTGGAGCGACGACCCGGACGACTGGGAGGCGGCGCGGCTGGCGCTCGCGCACATCATCGACGGGCAGTGAAGTACCGCCGGCATAGCCGGCGGCTTCATGAAGGCCCCCCCGAGGGGGCCTCCGAGACATGAAGGGAGCTACGCTCCCGCTCGACCCATGGAAGGGGGCTGAAGCCCCCCAAGGGGGAGTTGCTCCTGCCGCTTCTCCTCCTCTTCCTGTTCGCGGATGTACGCGCGGATCTTCTGCTCATCCAGGCCGACGGTGCTCACGCAGTACCCACGCGCCCAGAAGTGGAAGCCCGTGAAGTTGCGCTCGCGACCGAGGAATTGGCGGTGGATGCGGATCGCCGACTTCCCCTTCACGTAGCCGACGGTGTTCGCGACGCTGAACTTCGGCGGCACGCTCAGCAGAAGGTGCACGTGGTCGGCCATCGCGTGACCTTCAACCAGCTCGATCTCCCGCTCGATGCACAGCTCGCGCAGGATCTTCCCGATGCCTCGGCGCAGCGTCCCGAAGATGGTGCGCTTGCGGTACTTCGGCACGAACAGGACGTGGTACCTGCAGTACCACCGGACGTGCGACGGGCTTTGCCACTCTCGCATGACGGTCTCCTCTCACGCGCTTCGCGCAAGAGCACGACGGGACGGCGGAGCGGGTCGGGATCCCGCCCTGAGCGCGATCGTCGCTGTTACAGCCCCCATCCCCGCCCTTCCCCCGCGGTGCGGGGGAAGGGAGATCGCGTGGCGCGAACGCGCGCAGGCAACCGT
>JAJXTK010000579.1 GCA_021783935.1 Myxococcales bacterium
AGGGCATCGCCGCGTTCCAAGCGCGGCGCGCGCCCGCCTGGAAGGACGCATGAGCCAAGAAGTCGCAGTCGCTCCGTCGGCCGATCCCGCCGCGCCCCTGCTCGCCCGCGCGCAGGCGGCGCTCGAGGATCGGAAGCTCGAGACCGTCAAGGCATGGAAGGCGCAGAATCCGGGCGCGCTCGCGATCGGGCACATGCCGATCTACACGCCGCGCCCGCTCATCGAGGCCGTCGGCGCGCTGCCCGTCGCGATGTTCGGCGGCGGCGATCAGGTCGACATCATCCGCGGTGACAGCTACTTCCAGTCGTACATCTGTCACATCCCGCGGAGCACCATCGAGCTCGCGCTCGGCGGCGACCTCGAGCCGCTCGACGGCGTGATCTTCCCGGCGATCTGCGACGTGATCCGCAACCTCTCGGGGATGTGGAAGCTGCTCTTCCCCAACAAGTGGTCGGCCTACCTCGACGTGCCGCAGAACTTCGACCGCGCCCTCGGCGGCAAGTTCTACGGCATCGAGCTCGCGCGCCTCGCCAAGGAGCTGCACGAGCGCGGCGCCACCAAGCTGACGGACGAGGGGCTCGCGAGGGCGATCGCCGACGAGAACGAGCGCCGCCAGGCCATCGCCGACCTCGACGCGCTCCGCCGCAAGGAGCCCTGGCGGGTGCGCGCCTCCGAGGCGTACCTCATGGTGCGTGCGGGCGCGGCGGTGGCGGCCAAGGAGCACACCGAGCTTTTGCGCGCGTTCCTCGCCGTGGCGGGCGAGCGCAAGACGCGCGCCTACGACAACGTGCGCGTGGTGATGGTCGGCTCGTTCTGCGAGCAGCCGCCGATCGACCTGCTGCGCGCGCTCGAGAAGGCCGGCTGCGACATCGTCTGGGACGACGCGCAGCTCGGGATGCGCACGATCGAGGGGCCGATCGAGATCGCGCCCGGGCGCTCGCCGCTCGACGCGCTCGTCGACGCCTACCTCGACAAGGGGTGCGCCACCGCCTCGCGCTACATCGCGAACGGGGTCAAGGGCCAGGCGCTCATCGATCGCGTCAAGGCGACCGACGCCGAGGGGGTCATCTTCTCGGCCGCGTCGTTCTGCGATCCGGCGCTGCTCGATCAGCCGATGCTCGAGGCCGCGCTCAACGAGGCCGGCATCCCGCACACGAGCTTCAAGTTCGCGGAGAACACCGCGCAGTTCCAGGTCATCCGCGAGCAAGCGGGGGCCTTCTCGGACTCGGTCCGGCTCTTCGGAGGTGGCGCGTGAGCGAGAACGTCGAGAAGGACCGGAGCCAGCTCCGGCAGAAGCAGATGATCGGCGGCCACTTCGAGCGCCTCGCGCGCGCGAAGGAGGACGGCAAGAAGGTGGTCTACACCTTCGTCCCCGGCAACTTGACCGAGCTGCTCGGCGCCTTCGACATCCTGCCGGTGCTGCCCGAGATCAACGCGCTGCAGTCGGGCATGCGCAAGAAGTCCGGCGGCTACATCGCGACGGCCGAGAAGGCCGGCCACTCGGAGGACGTCTGCACGTACGTGAAGTGCGACGTCGGCCAGCTGAAGAATGGCAATTTCGGGCCCACCGGCACCAAGCTGCCGGAGCCGGATCTGCTCCTGCTCTCGTACACGGGCTGCTTCACGTTCATGAAGTGGTTCGAGATCCTGAAGCAGGAATACAAGTGCCCGGTCGTGATGCTCCAAGTCCCCTATCAGTCGGAGGGGGAGATCACGCCCGAGATGCGCCGCTACGTCGCCGATCAGATCCGCGACGTCGTGGTGCCGGCGCTCGAGCAGACGACGGGCAAGAAGCTCGACATGGAGCGGCTGCGCGAGCAGCTGCGCTGGTCGGCCAGGGCCGAGGACGATCTCGTCGCCGTCTGGGAGGCGGCCAAGCGAAGGCCCTCGCCGATCGACGGCTACTTCGGGGGCGTCTACTACGTGGGGCCGATCTTCTCGTCGTTCCGCGGGACCGAGGAGGCCGCGCTCTACTACAAGGAGCTGCGCGAGGAGGTCGAGCAGCGCATCGCCACGGGGCAGGCGGCGATGACCCCCGACGGCCCGCAGCCTCGCGAGAAGTACCGGCTCGTGGTCGAGGGGCCGCCGAACTGGACGAGCTTCAACGACTTCTGGCGCATGTTCTCGCGCGAGGGGGCGACGGTCGTCGCGAGCACCTACACGCGCGTCGGCGGGCTCTACGACCAGGGGTTCCGCCACGACCCCGATCACCCCTACGAGACGATGGCCGACTACGCGCTCGGCTGTTACACGAACCTGAACCTCCCCTCGCGCGTCGCGCTGCTCGAGAAGTACATCAAGGAATACGAGGCCGACGGCTTCTTCATCAACAGCGTCAAGAGCTGCAACTCGTTCAGCGTGGGCCAGCTGCTGATGCTGCGCGAGCTCGAGAAGCGCACCGGCGTGCCGGGCGGCTTCATCGAGAGCGACCTCGTCGATCCGCGCTACTTCGGCAAGGCCAACATCGAGAACCGCGTGCAGAGCTACCTGCAGATGCTCGACGCGCGCATGCACCGGCCGCTGGTGCCGGGCGAAGGACACCCGGTGGCCCTGCCGGTGGTCGAAGGGGGGACTCGATGAGAGTCGTCGTCGGCATCGATCTGGGATCCACCACCACCAAGGCGGTCGTGCTCGACGAGGACGGGAAGATCGTCGGGCAGGGGATCACCAACAGCCGCAGCAACTACGAGGTCGCGTGCGCGGTGGCGCGCGAGGAGGCGATCACCTCCACGCGCTTCTCGCTGCTCGAGCGCGCTCGCGCGGCGCACCCGCGGGGCGCGCCCATGCAGGCGCACATGCCGGAGCTGCACAAGGCGTTTCGCCTCGAGCTGTTCCTCGAGGAGCTGAACGACCTGCGCGACACGATGATGCGCGAGCTCGATCGCAGCCTCACCCAGCGCGCGCTGCGCGGCGTGCTGCGTCCGGCGGCCGAGAGGATCCTCGACCGCATGCGCGAGGAGGCGCCCGCGCAGTTCCTCGGCGACGCCCCGCGGCGCAGCGACTTCTTCCGCGATCTCGCGAGCGCCGCGTTCAACGCCGGGGCCGAGGAGGCGTCGCGCGACGGCTCGGCGCCCTTCGAGCCGCTCATCGGGCTCTTCGATCGCGCGATCCTCCAGGTCGAGACGCGCGTCGTGAAGAAGGAGACCGAGGCGCTCTTGCGCCGCGCGGCGCAGCGCCTGCCCGACGCGGTGCGCGGCACGCTCGGCGAGATCGTGGTCGATGGGTCCAAGGAGCCGATCGAGGAGATCTCGTTCGTCGGCACCGGCTACGGCCGTCAGACGCTCCCCTTCCCCAAGAGCGCCATCCGCAGCGAGATCCTCTGCCACGGGCGCGGCGCCCACCGCCGCTTCCACGGCACGCGCACCGTGCTCGACATCGGCGGTCAGGACACCAAGGGGATTCAGGTCGACGAGCGCGGCGTGGTGACCTCGTTCCAGATGAACGATCGCTGCGCCGCGGGCTCCGGCCGCTACCTCGGCTACATCGCCGACGAGCTCGGGCTCGGCCTGCACGAGCTCGGGCCGCTGGCCCTGCAGCACAAGCGAGTGCTCAAGGTGAACTCGACGTGCACCGTGTTCGCGGGCGCCGAGCTGCGCGAGCGGCTCGCCCTCGGGCAGCGGCGCGAGGACGTGCTCGCGGGGCTGCACCGCAGCATCATGCTTCGCGCGATGTCGATCATCGCGCGCTCGGGCGGCATCACCGACGAGTTCACCTTCACCGGCGGCGTCTGCAAGAACCCGATGGCGACGGCGATGCTGCGCGAGCTGGTCGCCGAGAACTACGGCGGCCACATCACGATCAACATCGATCCCGACTCGATCTACATGGGCGCGCTCGGCGCCGCGCTCTTCGCGCTCGACGACGTGCACGAGGGGCGCCCGGCGATCCTCCCGTCGTTCGTCGCCAGCGCGGCGGCGATCACCCCGCCCATCGACGTCGAGTCGCTCACCGCCTGCGCGACGGAGCACTGAGGCCATGAGCAAGATCCACCTGACCGCCGGCATCGACGTGGGCTCGGCCGCGATCAAGATCGCGATCATGAGGAGCCGCGCGAGCGAGCAGGCCGAGCTCGTCGCGACGGCCGTGCAGCGCATCCGCCGCCGCGCGATCAACGAGGTCGTCGACGCGGCCTTCGGCGAGGCCTGCGCCAAGGCGAAGGTCGGACGCCGCGACTTCGACTACGTCGCGACCACCGGCGACGCCGACGGCATCGAGTTCGCCACGGGTCACTTCTAC
>JAJXTK010000580.1 GCA_021783935.1 Myxococcales bacterium
CACTCGCCGACGCCGCAGCCGTCGCCGCCGCAGCCGCTCCCGGCGGTCGCGATGCCGCAAGCGATGCCGGCCGAGGCTTCGGCGCCGCGACCCGGCGGCAAGGCGCGCACGATGATCGGCGAGGCGATCTTCGGCGCTGGGCTCACGACGATCAACATCGGCCGCACCCCCGACAACCAGATCGTCGTTCCGCACCCGCAGGTCTCGTCGAAGCACGCGCAGATCATCAAGGAGCCCGACGGGCGCCTCTTCATCGTCGATCGCGGCAGCCAGAACGGCACCTTCGTCAAGGGGCACCGACTGCCGACCGGCCAGCGCGTCGAGGTCGCGAACGGCGAGAAGATCTTCATCGGCCCGATGCCGCTGGTGATCCAGATCGCCGGCGCGCAGGTGCAGGCGGTGGTCGACACCGACCAGAACGCGTGGGCCGGCAAGCCGACCTGCTCGATCGAGGCGTGGAGCCTCTATCTCGAGGTGCCCGATCGCGACAACCCCGGGCAGATGAAGGTCCTGCTCGACAACGTCTCGTTCAAGGCGCTGCCCGGCGACCTCATCGCGCTCATGGGCCCCTCGGGCGCCGGCAAGACGACGCTGCTCATGACGCTCAACGGCTACCAGGCGCCGACGAGCGGGCAGGTGCGCATCAACGGCGAGGATCTCTACGAGATCTACGACGTGCTGCGCGGGTCGATCGGCTACGTGCCGCAGGACGACATCGTGCACCCCGAGCTCACGGTCTTCGAGGCCGTGAAGTACTCGGCGAAGTTCCGCCTGCCGCCGGACATGAGCGAGGAGGAGATCGACCAGCGCGTCAACCAGACGCTGCGCGATCTCGGGCTCGAGCAGGTGCAGAACCTCCAGATCGGCAAGCCCGAGAAGAAGGTGCTCTCGGGCGGGCAGCGCAAGCGCGTGAACATCGCGCTCGAGCTGGTGACCGACCCGGTCATCATGTTCCTCGACGAGCCGACGTCGGGCCTCGCCGCCGACGACACGACCGCGCTCATCACGCTGCTGCACGATCTCGCCAAGAAGACCGGCAAGACGATCATCGTCACGATCCACCAGCCGGCGAAGGACGAGTACGAGAAGTTCAACCTCGCGCTCATCATGGGCTACGGCGGCGTGCCGATCTTCTTCGGGCCGAGCGAGGGGGACTCCTACCGGTTCTTCGGCCGCTGGCTCGAGATGAACCACAAGCCCAACGACATCGACAACCCGCGCGACATGTTCGACATGCTCAAGCAGCGCGAGGAGCGCGTGGGCAACGACCTCAAGGCGCGCGACCCGAACGTGAACAAGGGGCAAATTCGCCTCGCCGCCGCCAAGCAGTGGCGCGAGGAGTTCTTCGCGCAGGGCAACCCGACCTTCGCGAAGATGTACTCGGGCTCGCGCGCGATCGGGCAGGCCGAGGGGCAGAAGCCCGGCGGCTCGTTCCACCGCGCCGCGCCGCCCTTCATCCGGCAGCTCGGCCTGCTCGTCTCGCGCTACTACAAGATCAAGGTCCGTGATCAGGCCGGCACGGCGATCATGCTCCTGCAGGCGCCGATCATCGGCGCGCTGCTGATCTTGGTCTTCGGCCCGCAGAAGGCCGGCCCGCCGCCGTGGTGCCTCGCGGCGCTGCAGAGCCTCGGCAACCTCGCGAGCGGCGGCTCGAGCAAGGCCACCGCCGACATGGCCAAGAAGATGATGACCGGGCACGACGTGAAGGACATCAGCGGCTCGCTGTTCTTCATGGTCGTCTCGGCGATCTGGTTCGGCACCTCCAACGCCGCGCGCGAGATCGTCGCCGAGCGCGCGATCTACCTGCGCGAGCGCATGGTGAACCTGCGCCTCGTGAACTACGTGCTGAGCAAGTACATCCTGCTCAGCGTGATCGGCGTGGTGCAGTGCACGATGCTGCTCGGCATCGTGTCGCCGGCGCTCGGGTACAACGGCCTCACCAACGGCCACCCCGACGTGTTCTTCCTGCAGCTCAGCATGCTGGTGCTGACGGCGATGTGCGCGACGGCGCTCGGCCTGCTCCTCTCGACGGTCGTCGCCTCGAGCGAGGCCGCGATGGCGCTCACGCCGATCGCGCTCATCCCGCAGGTCGTGCTCGGCGGCACGCTGGTGCCGGTGACGACCAACTCGCTGCTCGAGTACCCGATGATGGCGATGCCGGCGCGCTGGGGCTTCGAGGGGGCGATCGCGCCGGAGCGCTGGATCAACGCCGACCAGAAGGAGTGGCTCTTCCAGCTCGCCAAGCCGACCGGCGACAACGCCCTGCCGGCCGACGTGATGGACAAGCTGTTCCTGAAGTCGTCCGGCAGCGAGACGATGAACTTCGTCTGCGCGAAGGCGCAGATCGGCGCGCGCCCCGAGCTGAACTCGGTCGGCTCGACCTTCCCCTTCGACGGCTCGTGGGGCTTCGGCGAGTGGCTCCAGACGTGGCTGCCGTTCGTCGTGCTCGCCGGCATGACGGTCGGGCTCCTCGCGCTGATGATGTTCGTGCTGCGCCAGAAGGACCCCGTCTGAGGCGGCGCAGGCGCGCGCCTCACACGAGCTTGTGGCGCGAGAGCTCCACGCTGCGCTCGGCGAGGAGCTGCGCGGCTCGGGCCTCGCCGGCTTCGCCCTCTGCCTCGACCGTCATCAGGACCTCCCCGTCGCTCATGTGACGCGCGAGCTCCTCGAGCCGTCGATCCGGGGTCGTCGCGCCGACGATCGTCGACAGCCACCCGCCGTAGACGCAGCCGGCGAAGCCGGTGGCCGCGGCCGCGATCTCGGGGGCCGCGATCGGCACGCCGAGGGCGGGGAAGATGACGCCGCCGAACAGCGCGCCGAGCGCGCCGCCGACGACCACCCCTTCGGTCCCCCAGCTGCGCGAGGAGGTCTCGGTCAGCCCGAGCTCGCTCGAGGCGAGCGGTGCGTGGTGCGTCGCGACGTGGCAGCCGCGCGTCGCCTGGTGGGTGCCGAGCGCTTCGGCGGCGGCGATCGCGTCTTCTTCGCGGGAGAAGCGCGCATACAGGACGTGCTTCACGGTGCCCTCCTCGCCTGCGACCTGCGCGGGCAGCGCTCGATCGAGCAAGCGCGATGCCTCGCGCGAGGGCCGATGGTTGCGCGAGGATCTCTGGAGGTCCGCGAACCGCGTGCGCGTGCGCGCGACATCGGCGTGCCCATTCTCAGCCACCGAAGACCGACAGTACGTTCGCGAAGTCATCGGTCCACGGCGCGCGTCCCGAGGCGCCGAGCGGCTCCCAGCGCGGATCGCTCGCGAGCGCGCCGAGGTCGGCCTCGCGTCGCGCCATCACCACCCAGGTCGTGCGCGCCGGGTTCGTCGGATCCCCCCTGGTCCCGCGCCGAATTCGCGCGACGAGGCCCGCGTCGGCCGCCGCCGCGCCGAGCACGAGGTCGAGCTTCAGGTAGCGGTTCGAGATGTGGATCGCGAGCACGCCGTCGTCGGTCAGGCCCCGGCGGTAGACGGCGAAGGCCTCGCGCGTCAGCAGGTGGGTGGGGATCGCGTCGGAGCTGAACGCGTCGAGGATCAAGAGCTGGAGGTCGCGCTTCGCGGAGCGCGCGAGCGTGAGACGCGCGTCGCCGAGCACGATCTCGACCGGCGCGCGGGCACGCGCGAGGCCGCCGAACCAGCGCTGGGCGACGCGCGCGACGGTCGCGTCGATCTCGTAGTACGTCCAGCGTTGCCCCGGCTCCGCGTACGCCGCGAGCGCGCCGATGCCGAGCCCCACGACGCCGACGTGCGCGCCGCCGAGGCGCGGCTCCAGCGCCGTGAACAGCTGCCCGATCGGCGAGGCGTGCCCGTAGTAGAGCTGCGGCTCGCCCGGCTCCGCGAGCCGCTCGACGCCGTGGATGGTGGTGCCGTGAAAGAGCGTGCGCATGCCGCCGCGGTCTTCGACGCGCAGCACGCCGAAGAACGATCGCGTGCGGTACGGCGCACCGGGGAGCAGCGCCGCCGCGAGCGCGATGGCGAGCATGCCGAGGCCGAGGCGAGCCCGCGCGCGCAGCGACAGGAAGATGCACGCGAGCAGCGGCACGCCGAGGGCGAGCGGCGCGCCGAGCAGGCGACGGCCGAGCACCCACGTCGCGACGAACGCGCCGATCGGCACCATCACGTCGAGCGCGGCGCTCGCCGTCGATCCCGACGGCCGTGGCTGGTCTGCCGCGGGGATAGGCGCCTGGGCCCCGAGCGATCGCAAGAACGCGAGCTCGCGCTCCTTCTCGGTCGGCGCGGGCG
>JAJXTK010000581.1 GCA_021783935.1 Myxococcales bacterium
CTCCGACCCACAGCCCAGGAGCAGCCCAATGGCCGAGAACCCCCGCGTCTATTTCGATCTCACCATCGGCGGCCAGCCCGCCGGCCGCATCGTGATGGAGCTTCGCGCCGACGTGGTGCCGAAGACCGCCGAGAACTTCCGCGCGCTCTGCACGGGTGAGAAGGGCTTCGGCTTCAAGGGCAGCACCTTCCACCGCGTGATCCCCGACTTCATGCTCCAGGGCGGCGACTTCACCCGCGGCAACGGCACCGGCGGCAAGAGCATCTACGGCGAGAAGTTCGCCGACGAGAACTTCCAGCTCACCCACACCGGCCCGGGTCTGCTCAGCATGGCCAACGCCGGCCCCAACACGAATGGCTCGCAGTTCTTCATCACGACGGTGAAGACCGCCTGGCTCGACGGAAAGCACGTCGTGTTCGGGGCGGTGGTGGAGGGGATGGACGTGGTGAAGAAGGTCGAGAAGGTCGGCAGCCAGAGCGGCGCGCCGTCGCAGAAGGTCGTGATCGCCGAGTGCCGAGAGCTGTAGCGCGCTCGATTCGCGGCACCCTCCCGAACCAACCTGGCAAGGTAATTGATGCCAACGTCCTTACTGGCAGCCCCCGACCTGATTGCCCTTGGTGGAGAAGGTGACGCAGGTCTTGCCCCCACTGCACTCGCCGTTCGAAGTGCACATCTTGATTTCGGCGCCCGTACAGGAGACGGCGCAGTGCGTCCCCTTGAAGCCCGTTGCGTAGTTCTCGCAGCCCGGCATCCCCATCACGAAGGCGCCCGTACCACAGCACATCATGCCCTTGCCACACGCTGCGTGAGCCGTCAGCACGAGATTGCCGTTGGCCACCTGCTCCACCTGGCATAGCCATACCATGTGAAGTTCACCGACAGAGGGGCGCCGCCGTTGCCGATGATGAAGGTGCGGCCGGCGGCGTCGTTCCAGTGGTCCTGGCGGAACTCGTGGGTATGGCCGGTGAGGTGGAGCGTGCACTTGTGCGCCTTCACGATGCCCGAGATGGTGGCGAAGTCGTGCGGAAGACAACCGCGACGACCGCTTTCATCGCGCCTCTTCAATCCCAGATGTTGTCCTTGACCCACTCCCCCCGTTCGTCGCGTCGCCAGACGCGCGGGTCGCGGAACGTGTCGGCCACCCGATCGAACTCCTCCTCGGTCATGCCGACGTACTTCAGCCAGCGATCGAGGTCCCGCGATTTCACGTGGTCGTACTTGCGCACCATCGCGACGCCCTCGTCGCGCGACATGATCCCGGCGCGGATGTCCTTGCAGGCGTGATCGGTGGCGCGGCCGTATCCGAACTTCACGTACTTCAGGTAGTCGTGCATCCCGTTTTCGTGCATGTCGTCGAGGTTCGACATGCGCCGATAGGTCCGCTCGAACGGCTCGGGTGAGGGCTGCCAGTCGTACAGATCCATCATCAATTTGGTCTGCTTGTTGGCCTCCCAGTCGACGTAGTTGCCAAGATAGATCCCGCGCACGCCGACCTCGTCCAGCTCGTCGTCCGATGGGTACTTCGCCCACAGGAGGTCCTGCTCGCGCAGCCCCTCGGTCTCCTCGATCATGTCATTCCAGTCGAAGCCGCGCTGCGCGTGCTCGAGCCGGAACTTGGCGGTCATCTCGATCATGTCGTTCAGCGAATACATGCCCGCCAGATCGGTGTAGCCGTGCTCGCCCCAGATGATGAGGGGCACCTGGTAGCGCACCGCCGCCTGCACCGGGTAGGTGAAGATGCCGCAGTGGTTGTGCCAGTTCATGTCGCCCATCTTCTTGAAGCACAGGCGATTGAGCTTCACCAGGGTCGAGACGCTCGGCCCGAGGATGTGGTGGTCGACGTCGAACACCTCGCGCATCCGGTTCAGGTTGCGCTGGCCGATTGGCAGGAAGTTGTTTCCGTGATAGGTGACCAGGAGCACCTTGAGCCCGAACTCCCGGGTCGCCACGTGGGTCTGGTAATAGCTGTCCTTGCCGCCGGAGACCGGGACGATGCAGTCGTAATGCTTGCCCTTGCCCCGGTATTGTCCGAGCAGATCGCCGAGCATCCGCCGGCGCTCCTTCCATTCGATCTGGGCGCGCTGCTCGGCGACGCGGCAGCCGCTGCAGACCCCGCGCTCGTCGAACGTCAACGGAGCCGCCGAACTCGATGGATAGACGCACTTCGTGCAGTACCTCATGGCTTCCCACCCTGTCCCTTCGCGCCCTACTCTGCGTGAGTTGTCGCCCCGCGCACCTTGTGCCTCCTGCGCCACTCCGCGAGCCAGCGGTGCGCCAGCACCAGCAGCGGCGGTTGCAGCACCCGCGTCAGGATCGCGAGGATCAGCGAGCCGCCGATCACGACGATCGCCAGCGGCTTTTGCGTCTGCGCGCCGATGCCGTTCGAGAGCGCCGCCGGCAAGAGGCCGAGCGTCGCCACCAGCGTCGTCATCAGCACCGGACGAAAGCGCTGCTCGGCCGCGATCCGCGCGCCCTCCTCGAGCGACTTTCCGTCGATCCATTGGCGCTGGGCGTACGTGACTACGAGGATCGCGTCCTGGATCGCGATGCCGAAGATCGAGATGAAGCCCATCGCCGCGGAGACCGAGAAGTTCTGGTGCGTCGCGAGCAGCGCCAGCACACCGCCGGTGCAGGCGACGGGGATCGAGACGATCACGATCACCGTGTCGAGCCACGTCTTCACCGCGCTGTAGACCAGGAAGGTGATCAGCAGCAGCGTGAGCGGGATGATGATCACCAGCCGCCCCATCGCCTCCTTCAGCTCGTTGATCTCGCCGCCCCACTCGAGGTGCGTGTCGTAGGGCAGGGGGACCTTCTTTTGGATGCTCTTCTGCGCCTCCGCGATCGTCGAGGCGAGGTCGCGCCCGCGCACCGAGAACTTCACCGGCGCGTAGCGGCGCCCGTCCTCGCGGTAGATCACCGACGGGCCCTCCTCGAGCGCCACGTCGGCGAGCTGCCCGATCGGGATCGACGCCCCGTCGGGCGTGGAGACCGGGATGCGCTTGATCGCCTCGATCGTGGCGCGGTGCTGCGGCAGCCAGCGCACCGTCAGATCGAAGTGGCGCTCGCCCTCGAACACCTGAGTCACCGCCTGCCCACCGATGGCCGCCTGCACCACCGCCTCCACGTCGCCGGTGTTGAGGCCGTAGCGCGCGCAGCGCACGCGATCGGGCGTGATCTTGACCCCCGGCTGCCCGAGCGAGCGGAACATTCCGAGGTCCTTCACGCCGCGCACCCGATCCATCACGTCGACGATCGCGTCGGCCTTCGCTTCATTGACGTGCAGGTCGGGGCCGATCACCTTCACGCTGTTCTCGCCCTTCACGCCCGAGAGCGCCTCTTCGACGTTGTCGGAGATGTACTGCGAGAAGTTGAACACCACGCCGGGAAAGGTCTCCTGCATCTCCTTGGAGACCTCGTCGGTGAGCTTCTCCTTGGTGAGCCCGCGCGGCCACTCGTCGAAGGGCTTGAGTGGCGCGAACAGCTCGATGTTGAAGAAGCCCGATACGTCCGTGCCGTCGTCGGGCCGCCCGAGCTGCGACACCACCGTCGTCACCTCGGGGTGCTGGCGCAGGATCGCGCGCATGCGGCCGACGTACTGCGACGACTGCTCGAGCGAGATCGACATCGGCAGCGTCGCGCGGATCCAGAAGTTGCCCTCCTCGAGCTTGGGCATGAACTCGCCGCCGAGGAACGGGAAGAGGATCACGCACAGCAGGATCGGGATCAGCGACATCGAGACCGCGATCTTCGGCCGGCGCAGCGCCGCGTCGAAGAACGGCTGATAGATTTTGTGGAGGACGTGCATGATCACGTTCTCCTTCTCCTCGAGATCGGCCGGCAGGAAGCGCGAGGCGAGCACCGGCGTGAGGGTCAGCGCCAGGAAGATCGCGCCGCCGATCGCGAAGGCGTAGGTGTGCGCCATGGGCGAGAAGATCACGCCCGACACGCCGGTCATCGTGAACAGCGGGAGGAACGCCACGCCGATGATCACCGTCGAGAACGCCATCGGCCCTCCCACCTCGCCGGCGGCGGCCATGATGCGCGCCGTGGTCGATCCGGTGCCGTGTCGCCCGAGGTGGCGGAAGATGTTCTCGACCATGATCACGGTCGAGTCGATCACGATCCCGAAGTCGACCGCGCCGAGGGAGATCAGGTTCGCGGGCGTGCCGGTCCCGACCATCCCGCAGAAGGCGATGAGCA
>JAJXTK010000582.1 GCA_021783935.1 Myxococcales bacterium
GGCGCGCGGCGCGCTCGCGGGCGAGCCGGCTGCGCTGCACGTAGGCGCGCGCGAGGAGCGTCTGCTTGCTGGCTTCGGAGAGGATCCCCGCCGCGGCGAGGATGTCGGCCACGTACTCGACCGTGAAGTCGGCGGCCCGTTGCGTCGGCGGCATGCGCCCCGAGAACATAGCAGAGGCGAGGGACGCGCGACCTCAGGCGTCAGGGGAACGCCGTGAACATGTCGCCGAGGTCGGTCGCCGTCGCCGCGCCCCTGAGGAACGGCACGCCGAAGATCGTCTCGAAGGTGCGCAGGGTCGAGCTGTGATCGTAGGCGATCGAGCTCGCGTGGCCGACCTTCGGACTCACGGCGCGAGGCCGAAGAAGCTCTGGATCGAGTCGAGGATCCGCTTTCGCTCCGCGGCCTCGCGCGCCGCCTTCGCCTCGGCGTCGAGCCCCTCGCGCGTGGCGATCAGCTCGACGCGCCGCTTGGCGATGGTCTCGGAGATCGCCAGGGCGATCGCGGGGCGGCCGCCGAGGATGCTCTCGAACCCCTCCTTGTCGATGCGGAAGCACTCGACGTCGGTCTTCGCGACGACGTCCGCGGTGCGCGGCGCGCCGGTCATGAGCCCCATCTCGCCGAAATAGCCGGGCGCGTGTACGACGGCGACGGTGCGGCTCACCCCCTCGACCTTCGCGCGCACCTCCGCCTCTCCCTCGGTGATGACGTACAGCCAGTGCGCGATCGCCCCCTGGCGCGTGATCGTCTCGCCCGAGATGAACGGCGAGTAGTGCACGCGCGCGGCGAGTTGTTCGACCTCGTCGCCGGTGAGCGACTGGAACAGATCGAGCTCGCGCATCGCCTGGATGCTGCGCTCGCGCTTGCGGTCGAGCTTCTTCTGCTCGGTCTCTTCGGTCTCGAGGTGGACGAACGTCGTGTTCGCCGGGCGCGCCAGGGGGATGCCGGCGCGCCGGAGCGCCGCGTAGATGCGCGTGCGCACGAGCGAGTTGGTCGGGTCGTCGCGCAGCAGATCGGTCAGCCAGTAGCGCACGGCGTAGTAGGCGAACGACTCGCGCAGGTCCTTCGAGAAGTCGTAGCAGATGCAGTTGGGCGCCGGGTCGTCGGCGACCGCCAGGATCGGCGCGGCGCGCAGCGCGGTCTCGACGACGTCGATCACGTGCTGCGGCGCGACGCGGAAGTCGACGTTGAAGTAGACCCACATGCGGTGCTGGATCGGCTGCCCCTGGCGCTTGCCGAGGATGATGATGTCGCTGCCGAGCAGCACGGAGTTCGGCACGACGATGGTGTCCCAGTCGCGCGTCTCGAGGACCGTGTGGCGCCAGCGGATCTCCTTGACCTTCCCCTGCCGGCCGTTGGGGAGCTGGATCCAGTCGTCGACGTGGATCGAGCCGTCGAGCTGCAGCGCGACGCCGCCGAGGATGTTGCCGAGCGTCGCCTGGAGCGAGATCGCGAGGATGCCGGAGGCGACGGCGCTGCCCGCGACGATGCTCGACGGGTTCATCCCCCCCGATCGCAGCACCCAGATGAACGTGACGATGTACGCGAGGCCGGTCGCAAGATCGCTGGTGATCGACACGAGCACCACGCCCATGGCCGGCAGCGCGAGCTCGAACACGGTGAGGGCGAACAGGTTGACGATCGTGAAGGCCTCGAAGATCTCGGCGATGACCTTCAGCGCCCCCGAGCCGCGCTCGAACCCCGCGGCGCCGAGGCCGATCGAGAGGCCGTGCGACAGCAGGTAGAGCCCGAACAGGATCACCACGCGCCGGATCAACAGGCGCTTTCGCGGCGCATAGCGGTTGACGAGGAAGCTCACGAAGACGAGCAGCGCGCCGACGACGAGGAAGCCCCACCGATCGGCCACGCGCTCGAACACGGCCGAGAAGCCCCGCTCGGCGACCTGCTCGGCCACTTGCACGCTGGGCTCCGCGGCGCGCGCGAGGCTCGGCCAGAGGGCGACCAGGGTCGCGGCGAACGCGGAGGGGAGGCGAAGGTCGGACGCGCGCATGGACGGCCGGGCGAGGGTCGCACGCGGGGCGGTCGAACGTCACGAAAGCGGCGCGAGCCCGCGCGCCTGTTACGCTGTGCGTCCCGCCCGGCGCCTCCCGTCGGATCGCGACCCCGGCCTCCTCGCCCACCGTGTACGCGATCGTCCTCATCCTCATCGTCGATCCGTCGCCCGACGTCGCCGCCTCGGCGCTGACGGCCGCGACCATCGACGGGCTCGCCGGGCGCGCGGAGGTCGTCGTCGAGCACGTGAGGTCGCTGCCCGCCGACGACCAGGCGAGCGCGCGCGCGGCGCAGGCCAAGGCCGACGTGATCGTCGAGGTGAGCTGGCCGGACGCCGAGGGAAGGCGCGCGCACCTGCACGTGCAGCTGCGACGCGCGACGCCTTGGATCGATCGCGAGCTGAGCTTCGCCACGACCGCGCCCCATTGGGAGCGCGGTCGCGCGGTCGGCCTCGCGATCGCCGCGATGGTCCCCGACGACGAGCTCGCCCGACCGACGGCGCCCCCGGCGACGCCGACGAGCGCGGCGCCGAGCGCGGCGACGGCCCCCTCGAAGAAGCCGACCGCCTCGCGCGACGTCGCGGCCCGCTCGCCCGAGCCGGCGCCCGTGGTCGCGCCCGAGCTGGCGCCGTCCGGCGTGCAGCTCGGCGCGTTGCTCGAGCTCGCGCCCTGGAGCAACGGCAACGGCTTCGGCGTCGGGGGGCGCCTCGAGGCCACCCGCTGGCTCACGCCGCGGATCGGGCTTCGGGCGACGCTCGGCGCGCGGCACGAGCCGTACGCGCAGGCGACCGCCAGCGTGACGAGCGTCGAGGGGGGCGGCGGGATCGCGCTGCGCATTTGGGCGTTCCCCGATGGCTCGAGCGTGATCGCGAGGGCCGACGCGCTCGCCGACTACCTGAGCGTGGCGCGCGACCGGCGCGACGGAACGACCGAGCGGCACGGCCGCTTCGTCCCGGCGACGGCGCTGGTCGCCGAGGGGAGCTTCGCCGCCGCGCCGCGGACGTTCTTCGTGGGCGCCGTGGGGACCGAGCTGGCCCTCGGCACGACCTCGCTGACCATCGGCCCGAACGGCGCCGGCACGCTCCCTTCGGCGCGCTGGCTGGTCCAGCTCGGCGTTCGACTGACGTTTTGAGGGGGGCGCCGCGGAGTCTGATCTCGGCGGTCACGAGGTACTTACAAAACGAATGAGCCCGCGCGCACGTACGGAAACGTCGCACCTCCACATCGTGGGGCACGAGCCCGCGACGCCCGAGCCGCGCGCGCCGATTCCGCCGGCGCTCGACGACGTGCAGCTGCTCTCGGCGCTCCGCGACGGCGACCCGTCGGCCGCGGCGTCGTTCCACGATCGCGCACGCGGCGTGGTCGATCGCACCATCCACCGGCTCATCGGCCGCCAGGATCGCGACCACGACGATCTCGCGCAGATGGCCATGATCGAGCTCATCGGCTCGATCGATCGCTTCCGCGGCGAGTGCGCGCTCGACGGCTGGATCGCCACGGTGACGGCCCACACCGTCTACAAGCACCTGCGCCGTCGCAAGACCGAGTCGCGCATCTTCGGCCCCGACGACGGCGTCGAGCACGAGGCCGGGCACCTCTCGGCCGAGCGCCAGCGCGCCCTGCGGAGCGCGGTGGCGCGCATCCGCGTGCACCTCGGCGAAATCGAGGCGAACAAGGCTTGGACCTTCTTGCTGCACGACGTCTGCGGCTACGACCTCAAGGAGATCGCCGAGATCACCGAGGTCACCATGGTCGCCGCGCAGGGGCGCCTGAGCCGCGGGCGCCGCGAGCTGCTCGCGCGCCTGCGTGAGGATCCCGAGCTGCACGAGCTGCTGGAGGAGTCGGGGCTGGAGGTGTCGCGATGACCACGCCATCGAAGCTCCTCGCGACAGCGGCGCGGGCGCTCGGCGAGGCCGCCGACCAGGCACCTTCGTCGGGTCCTTCGCGCGAGGCGCGCGCGCAGACGATCGCGGCGATGGAGGCCGCGCTGAGGGGGCGCGCCGTGAACAGGCGCCGCCGCGCGTGGCTCGGGCGCCTCGCGTTCGCCGCCGCCGTGACGCTCGGCACCCTCGGCGCCCAACGCCTGTACGCGCACCGGCACGATCACCCCGTCGCCGTGGCGCCGGGCGCGTGGGTCGACGAGGACATCGTCGCGACCGGACGGAGCTTGTCGGGCACGGCCGAGG
>JAJXTK010000583.1 GCA_021783935.1 Myxococcales bacterium
CGGGCGCGCGTTGAGCGGGCCGCCGACGCGGACGACGGCGGCGTCGAGGAGAGGCGGCGTGGGGGACACCGCGCGCCCCGTCACCCGATCACCAGCCCCAGGGGCGAGGCGCCCACCGGGACGGTGCGGACCACGGCGCGGGTGACCAGATCGACGACCGACACGCAATCGGCGCCGCGGTTGGCGACGTAGACGAAGCGCGCGTCAGGGGTCACCGCGGCGCAGGAGGGGCTCGCGGTGACCTGGATACGGGCCGTCTCGGCGCGCCGATCGAGATCGAGGATCGAGACGTAGTCGCGATCACCGTTGGTGAGCAGCACGCTGCGGCCGCCGGGGAGAAAGCAAGCGCCGACGTGGCAGGATCCGAGCGTCGTCCGCCAGAGCACGTTCCAGGAGCCCGTGTCGATGACGTAGACGTCGTTCGAGACGAAGCACCCGACGACGGCGAGCCGCCCGCTCGGCGACACGGCGATCGCGAGCGGCCCCTCGGGCGTCGGGATCGTCCGCCGCGGCTCGGCGGTGCGCCCGTCGAGCACCGCGAGCTCGTGCGATTCCTCGCACGTCACGATGAGCTCACGCCCGCCCGGCATCATGCGCATGTCGCACGGCCCGCGCCCCACCGGCACGTGCCGAACGACGCGCCGCCCGGCCAGGTCGATCACCGACACGGTGTGCGCGTGCTCGTTGGCGACGAAGGCGAGGGTGCCGTCGGGCGAGAACGCGCACCCCGCAGCGCCGTCCTGCACGCCGATGGACGCGATCGTCTCGAGCCGCTGGGCGTCGACGACGCTGACGTCGAGGCCGTCACGGTTGGACACCAGCAGCAGCGAGCCGTCCGGCGAGAGCGCGGGGAGCATGGGCTCGTCGCCGACGCGCACCGCCCCGACGATCTCGTGGGTCGTGGCGTCGATCACCGTGACGCTGTCGGAGCCGCCGCCTGCGACCCAGGCGCGCGGCCCGCGCCGAGCCGCGGCGGGATCCTGCATGCACGCAGAGGATCGACCGACGCGCGACGCATGTCCAGCGCTCGCGCGCCGCGACGGCCGCGCTCGCCGCTACTCCTCCTGCGACTTCTTCGCCTTGGCCTTCGCCTTCGGAGGGGGCGCCGGCTCGGCGTCGTCGTCGGCCTTCTTCTTGGGCTTCGCCTCCTCGGCGTCGTCGTCGGTCTTCGGCTCTTCCGACGTCGTCGTCTCGACCTTCTTGCCGCGACGATCGCCCGGGGGCTCATCGATGGGGAGCACGTCGCCTGCCCAGACCACCTCGTTCAGCGCGCCGAGCTTGTCGTCCGTCGCCTTGCGCTCCTTCTCGAGCAGCGCGCCGGGGTGCTCCTTGTCGAGCTGCTGCGCCACCGCGAGCCAGTGGTGCGCGTCGGCGACGAAGCCGAGCCGCACGTCGGTCATGCCGCGCAGGTAGCAATAGAGCGCCTGATCACGGGTCGAGAGGCTCGGCCACTCGGGCTCGAGGGCGCGCAGGTTCGCGAGCGACTTCTCGTACTCGTCGTGCTGGAAGTGGTCTTCGGAGCGCGCCAGGTCCTGCTCGTAGGTCGCGCACGCGGCGAGCGGCGAGCCGAGAGCGACGACCACGGCGAGGGGTGCGAGGCGGCGGGCGAGGCGGCGCATCCTCGTCAGCATAACGGACGGAGCCTCGCCGTGAGAAGCCGGGCGACGCGCGGTCGGCTACGGCGCGACCGGGACCAGCTCGATCGGATCGGTCGGCTCGCTGACGATGCGGCCGTTACTGACGTAGAACACGAGGTTCGGCTGCGGCCGCCCGTCGATCTGCACGCTCAGCACGATCGAGGCGCCGACGTCGGTCGCGAAGTTCACGCGCTCGAGGGTCGTGCTCGTCGTCGCCCCGAGCTGGAGCTCGGTCGGCGACTGCGAGACGACGTCGGAGGGGGTCGTCGGCTGCACGGCCTGGATGCCCTGCGACTTCACGTCGATCGAGAATTGGCAGGGGAGGTTCGAGGTGTTGGTGTCGCACGTCCAGGCGATCGACCAGCTCCCTGAGCCGCCGTAGCTGACGAACACCCCCGCGCCGGCGCCCGGCTCCGAGGTCAGGTTCGGCCCCTTGTCGATCGCGATGAGCGGCGGGTTCGAGGCCGGCGTGGTCGAGGTCGCCGAGGGCTGCGGCTGCACCGCCGGCGGCGGAGGGTTGCTGCCGTCTTCGATGACGCACCCCGCGAGGCCCAAGCCCCCGAGCGCGATCCCCAGCGCGACGAGCGTGCGCGCATGCATGGCTCAGCGCCTCCGCCCGCCACCGCCCGACGGCCTGGAGCTCGGCCGCGGTGCGCTGGTCCCGCCGCTGACCGGCGGGCGATAGCCCGGCGAGGAGCCCGGCCGCGAGTAGCCGGACGAGGGGCGCGAGTACGACGTCGACGGCGGCGAGTACGTCGGCGACCGCGAGTACGTCGGCGACCGCGAGTACGTGGGCGGACGCGAATAGGTCGGCGAGGAGTAGGTCGGCGAGCGCGAATAGGTCGGCGAGCGCGAATAGGTCGGCGAGGAGTAGGTCGGCGAACGCGAGTAGGTCGGATACCGGGTGATCGGCGTCGGACCCCGCGTCGCGGGGGACGTCGCGTAGGTCGGTCGCGCGATCGGCGTCGGCCCGCGCGTCGTCGGCGCGGTCGTCGCGCGCGGCATGCCGGTCGGCCCGGCCATGCGCGTCGGCGCCGTCGCGTTGCTCCGCATCGGCGCGATGCGCGAGTTCGGGGTCATGCGCCACGCGATGTGGTCCGGGTGCGCCGCGGCGGGCGCCGTGGTCTTCGCGCTGCGCGTGACGCTCTCGGGGATGCCCGCGACCCTCGGATCGGGCCCGACGAACGGGCGCGCTGCGCCGGGCGTGCGCGAGGGGGTCGCGTACGGCTGCGTCGAAGCGACGAGCCCTGGCCCCGAGCCGCGCCCGGCGACCACCAGGCTCGGCTGCCGCGCGAAGAGCTGGCCGCTCGGGCAGAACACGTACGGGGTAGGCGCCGCGTTCATCCACATCGCGCCTCCCGCACCCCAGTACCAGGTCGGGTACGTCGGCCCCCAGCCCATGTAGCCGCCGCCGTAGCGCCAATCGACCCACGCCGGCGAGTAACTGGCGCCAGCAATCCACGCCCACCCGTAACCGTCCGTCCACAGCCAGCGGCCGTAGTGGAACGGTGCCCAGCCCCAGTCCCAGTCGCTCGCCCAGTAGTAGCCCTCGTCCGTGTAGTCCCAGTGACCGCCCGTCAGATACGGCGAGAAATCGGCGCCGACGACCGTCGAGTCGGGGACCCAGACGGTGCCGTAGGTCGCGTCGTCGTACCAGGTTCCGTACGGGTCGAGCACGGGCCGGAACGTCTCGACCGCCGCGGGATCCGTGTCCTCCGCGTCGCTCGGGTCGATGGCGGCGGCCTCGCTCGCGGCCATGGTCGGCGCGGCTTCGGACGGCGCGATGGGGGTCGCCGCCGAGGTGCCGGGGATTGGCGCGTCGCTCGAATCGTCGTCTTCGCCAGGGTAGGCGGCGTCCATCTCGTAGTGCGTCGTGCATGCGCTGGTGGCCAGCGCAGCGGCCAGCGCTCCGATGGTCAGCACACTTCGAAGGCCTAGGGATGTGAACGCGGTCATGACGAACCTCGATTCTCGGGGGCTCTGGCTTCTAGTTTAGCAAGCCGCGCGCCCTTCGTCGGCTGCGGTCGCGGCTGCGCGCCCGTTCGAGCGCCTATTTGACGACATCTACGCCGACTGCCCGGCGTCGACCGCGGACTGCTCCATACCAGCTAGGGCACCGGATGGTGGAGCCGAGCGCGCCGCGCCCGCAGGGCCTCGGGGGTCGGCGCGTGAGCACGAGGGGGGGGCGGCGTTCGCGCACCCTCGCGGGGCGACCGCAGCGGGGCCTCTGCGGGGCAGAACGTTCGACGGTCGAAATTGCCTTCCCGGCGCCGAACGGCTGTAAACAGCCCCGTGACCTCACCGCCGGCCGCCCCTGGCTCCCCTTCGCCGACGGCACCCAGCGGCCAGCGCGTCGTCGTCCAACGGCCGAGCCCGGCCGGTGATCGGCCGAATTTCGTGAGCCTCGGCGTCGTATCCGCGGTCTTGCTGTGCATCGACTGGCTGCTTCCGCGCGCCGCGTGCGGAAGCCGTGGCCCCGAAGGGGCGAACGAGGAGGCGATCGGCGCCGCGCAGGCCGCGAGCGCGAGCGCCGAGCCGGTCGCCTCGGCC
>JAJXTK010000584.1 GCA_021783935.1 Myxococcales bacterium
GGAGCTGCGCCAGGCCGAGGCGCGCGGCGACGCCGACGCGCTGCTGCAGCTCGGCGCCCACGCGAGAGGGCTGCGCGCCGGTGCGCGCGCGGCCGACGCAGGGTTCGAGCTCATGGCCACGCGCGCCGAGGCCGCCGCCACGCGGTGCGACGACGACAAGACGGAGGTCGCCCTCTCGGGCCTCGCGCCCTACACGCTCGACGACGTCGGCCTCGACGCGCGCTTCGACGAGCTCAAGCGGCGCGTCGACTCGCATCGCGCGCGCTGTCGGCTCATCGCCGTCGACCGAGCGGTCGAGCAAGACGAGCAGGCGTGGGACTGGCCGGCCGCCTTCGAGCGGATCGACGCCGCGACAGGCGTCTCGGAGGCCGACCGTCGCGCGCGTCGCGCCGCTGCCCGCGAGCGCTGGATCGCGTTCGTCGATCGCACCCTCGCGAGCATCGTCGAGCGCCGCTCGGCGAGCGCGGTGCTCGGCGAGCGCGTCGAGGCGTGGCGCCGCTCGATGGATGCCGCGCGCTACCCCGCCGACCTCGCCCTCGCGTTGCGCGAGCGATCGAGGCGAATTGCGGCCGTCGAGCTCGTCTTCGTCGTGCTCGGCTCGCCGGAGGTGCTCGACCCGCCGGTCTCCTACGTCACGTTCGGCGCGCAGAACGTCCGTGCGGTCGCCGCGCCGAACGCGCCCGGACGCGCGCTCCCCGACGGCATCGCCTTCCACGCGGTGGCGCGCGGTCGCCTCGGCGAAGCGGACGTGCTGGTCGCCGGCGACTCGACGGGTGACCTCCAGGCGCGGCTCGAGTCGATCCGCTACCTCATCCCTGCGCAGAACGCGCGCGCGTCCGACTGAGCGCGACGACTACCCGCCGGTCGCGTGGGGCGCTAACCACGGGGAATGGACCGAACTCGCATGCGGGCGCTCCTCGAGCGCGTCCGCGACGGCGCCCTCGATCTCGACGTCGCGCTGGAGGAGCTCCGCGATCTGCCCTTCAGCGATCTCGGCTACGCGATGGTCGATCACCACCGCGCGCTCCGTCAGGGGGTGCCCGAGGTCATTTTCGGCGAGCGCAAGACGACCGAGCAGATCGTCGGCATCGCCCGCAGCGTCGTCGAGCATGGCGCGACGTGCCTCGTCACGCGCCTCGACGAGTCCAAGGCGCGCGCGGTGCTCGAGGCCTTCCCCGAGGCGCGCTGGGCCGAGCTCGCCCGCTGCGTGACGATCGCGCGCCACCCGATCGCGCACGTCGCCAAGGCGCCGGTCGCCGTGATCGCCGCAGGGACGAGCGACCTGCCGGTGGCCGAGGAGGCCTGCGAGACGCTCGCGGCGCTCGGGCGCGACGTCGTGCGCCTGTACGACGTCGGCGTGGCGGGCATTCACCGGCTGCTGATGCGCCGCGAGGTCTTCGCCAACGCCTCGGTGCTGATCGTCGTGGCGGGCATGGAGGGGGCGCTGCCGAGCGTGGTCGGCGGGCTCACCGATCGCCCCGTGATCGCGGTGCCGACGTCGGTCGGCTACGGCGTCGCGCTCGGCGGCCTCACCACGCTCGCGGCGATGCTCACCTCGTGCGCCTCGGGCGTCACGGTCGTGAACATCGACAACGGCTTCGGCGCCGCCTTCGCGGCCGCGCGCATCGATCGCGTCACGAGCTGATCGGCGCGCTCAGCGCGCGACGGCCACGATCGCCGCGCGGATCACCTCGCGCACCGGCACGCCGTGCGCGCGCGCGGCCTCGCGGCAGCGATCGAGCTCGGGGTGCACCACCGCGGGCAGTCCGTCGCCGTCGGCGATCTTCACTCGGATCGGGCCGTACATGGTCTCGACCTCGACGAAGCGCCGCGGGCGCTCGGTGCGCTCGACCTCGTGCTTGCGAACGCCGAGCGTCGGGGTGTGCACGAGCATCGCGCGCGTGACCTCGCGCTCGCGGTCCGGGGCGACGAGCGCGCCGACCAGCAGCGCGGGGCGCCCCTTCTTCATCGTGATCGGCTGCGCCCATGCGTCGAGCGCGCCGGCCTCGAGCAGCGCCTCGATCGCGACGGCGGCGACCTCGCCCGTGACGTCGTCGACGTTGGCCTCGAGCTCCGAGAGCGTCGTGGTCGGCGTGCGCTCGAGCGGCTCGCCGAGCAGGAGGCGCACGACGTTCGGACGATCGGCCAGCTCGCGCCTCCCCGCGCCGTAGCCGACCGCGCGCGGGATCATCGCCGGCCAGCCGACGCGGCCTCGGCCGCTCGTCGGCAGCAGCTCCGACCACGCACGCAGCAGCGCCGCGCCGGTCGGCGTCACGAGCTCGGCGTCGACGCCGAGGGGCAGCGCGGCGTCGCGCACGGGCAGCCCGAGCAACAGCTCGAGCACCGCGGGGGCGGGCAGGGGGATCGCGCCGTGCGCGCCGCGCGCGCGCCCTTGACCGAGCGGCAGCGCCGAGAGCGCGAGGCCGAGGCGTCCTTCGCCGCCGGCGACGCGGAGCTCGAGATCGGCGACGAGCGCGCACGCGCCGACGACGTCCACGAGCGCGTCGACGCCGCCGACCTCGTGGAAGTGAACGCGCTCGATCGACTGCCGGTGGACCTTGGCCTCGGCCTCGGCGAGCACGCGGAAGGTGCGCTGCGCGAGGAGGCGCACGCGCGTCGAGAGCGGCCTCGCTTCGAGCAGCGCGCGGATCTGCGCGTAGTCGCGCGCGGGCTGCGACGCCTCGTCGACGATCACGTCGAACGCGCGCGCCGCGATGGCGTGCTTGTCGCGGCGGCCGACCTCGAGCCGCAGCCCGCCGAGGCCGAGCGCGTCGACCTCGCGCCGCAGCGTCGCCTCGTCGGCGCCGAGATCGAGCAGCGCGGCGACGAGCATGTCCCCTGCGGCGCCGCCGATCGGGTCGACGCACAGCACGAAGGGGCAGGCGGCGTACGGCGCCGGCTGGGCGCTGAAGCTCGCGACGCTCGCGTTCGCGGGCCCCGGCGCCGCGTCGTCGTGGTCCTCGTGCCCAGGCTCGTGCTCGTGACCTTCGTGCCCCATGCGACCGCTCCTCAGTACCACGCCCCCGGGAGCCGCCGCAGGCGCGGCACAAAAAAGCCAACGAGCGCGGAGTCCTGCCCCGCGCCCGCGATGGCTGCCGATCGGCTCAGGCGTCCTTCTGATCGCGCAGGCGCGCGGCCTTGCCCTCGAGCTCGCGGAGATAGAAGAGGCGGGCGCGGCGGACGACGCCCTTGCCGACGACCTCGATCTTCTCGATGCGCGGCGAGAAGAGCGGGAAGATGCGCTCGACGCCGACGCTGAACGAGACCTTGCGGACGGTGAAGGTCGAGCGGGCACCGGCGCGGCGCTGCTTGATGACCAGGCCCTGGAAGACCTGCACGCGCTCCTTGTCGCCCTCGACGATGCGGTAGTGGACCTTGACCGTGTCGCCGGAGCGGAACTCGGGGAGGTCTTTGCGGAGGGACTCGGCTTCGAGGGCTTGGATCTTCGGGGCGATGTTCATGGCTTCTCTCGTGCTGCCCGCGCCGGCTGGCGAGGGGGTCGCGGCCGACCCGCGGCCGCGCAGACAAAGGGGGCGATAAGAGAGCACAATGTCCGGGTTTGGTCAACCCACGCCGGCGTCGGCGTCAACGCGTCCCGGTGCTGCCGTACCCGCCCTCGCCGCGCGGCGTCTCCTCGAGCTCGTCGACCAGCACCAGCTCTGCGCGCGCGTGCCGCGCGATGACGAGCTGCGCGATGCGCTCGTGCGGCTCGATGGTGGCGTCGTCGGTGCTGAGGTTCACCAAGAGCACCTTGATCTCGCCGCGGAAGTCCGCGTCGATCGTGCCGGGCGCGTTGAGCACGGTGAGTCCGCGGCTCCAGGCGAGCCCGCTGCGCGGTCGCACTTGCCCCTCGAACCCCGGCGGGATCGCCATCGCCATGCCGGTCGGCACGAGCACGCGCGCCATCGAGGGGATGGTGAGCGGCCCTTCGATCGCCGCCGACAGATCGAGCCCCGCCGCGAGTGCGGTCTGGTAGGCGGGCAGGGCGACCTTGATGGTTCCGACCCGCCGCACGCGGATGCCGATCCCCTCGAGCGCGGCGGGCCTGCGCGTCGGCGGCGCCGGCGGCTGCGCCTGCGTGACGGGCGGGTAAGGCGTCACCGATCGCGCGGGAGGCGGCGGCGGGGGGGGCGATGCGCTGCGTCGCGGTGGGGAGCTCGACACTGCGAGACGGGTAGACCGG
>JAJXTK010000029.1 GCA_021783935.1 Myxococcales bacterium
GCGCTCTTCTTCGGCGAGCTCGCGCGCGCGATCGGGGGATTTTCGGGCGACGTCGCGCGCGCGCTCTGGTCGCTGGTGTGGGCCGGCGAGGTCACCAACGACACGCTCGCGCCGCTGCGCTCGTTGCGGCGCGCGGCCGAGGCCGACCCGCGACGCCGGCGCCCCTCGCGGGCGCGCTCGCTCGCCTTGCCTCGAGCCTCGGGGCCGCCGGGCACAGAGGGGCGCTGGACGCTGCGGCGCGCCCGATGGTCGACGACGCCGAGCGAGACGGAGCGCGCGGCGGCGTGGGCGCGCGTGCTCCTCGAGCGGCACGGCGTGCTCGCCAAGGAGTCGCTCGACGCCGAGATCTGCCCGGTTTCGTGGGCGGATTTGTATCGCATCCTGCGCGCGATGGAGGAGGCGGGGCGCGTGCGGCGCGGGTGGTTCGTGGCCGGCCAGAGCGCCTCGCAGTTCGCGGCGCCGGGGGCCGACGAGCTCCTGCGCGCGCGACGCGACGAGGCGGCCGACGAGCGCGATCGGGCGCGCGTGCTCTCGGCGACCGATCCGGCCAACCCGTGGGGCGCGGCGTTGCCCTGGCCAGAGCGCGAGGCGGCGCGAGCCGCGCGCGTCGCCGGCGCCTTGGTGTTCCTGCACGACGGCGCCCTGATCGGCTGGCTCTCGCCGACCGAGCACGCGCTGTCGACGTTCCTCCCGGACGAGGCCCCGACGCGCACGCGGGCGATCCGAGCGCTCGCGCGCGCGCTCGCCGAGCTCGTCGACGCGAGCGAGCGCCGCGCGATGCTCCTGCGAAGCATCGACGCGACGAGCCCACGCGAGAGCCCGATCGCCCCGGCGCTCGAGGCGATCGGCTTCGTCGCGCGCAGCGGCGGCCTGCACCTGCGCCGCGGCGAGGCGCGGCCGAGGTGACTCAGGGGGTGAGCGCGACGTCGAACTCGTCCTGCACCGCGCCGGCGCCGTCGATGGCGCGGCCGTGCACCTTCGTCGCGCCGACGTCGAAGACCATCGCGTGGAAGAAGGAGCCCGAGGCGACGCGCAAGTTGCCCGGGCCGTTGCAGTACGCCTTGGTCGAGACGCTCTTGTTCACGTCGCCGATGAGCCCGCCGCCGCCGGCCGACGTGACGTAGGTGGTGGCGTCGCTCACGAAGCGCTCGTAGCCGTGCATGTGCCCCCAGAGCACCAGCGGCACCTTGTACTTCTTGAAATACGGCGCGAGGTACGCCTGCTCGTCAGGGTGATCATCGCTGTCGCCGCACGTCCACATCGGGCGGTGCTGGTAGACGACCGAGAAGCGATAGCCCGGCAGCTGCGAGACGGCCTGCAGGCGCTGCACGAGCCACTGGATCTGCGCCGCGCTCGACGAGATGTCCATCTCGGTGTCGAGCGCGAAGAACCAGACGCCGCCCGACTGGAAGTCGAAATACATGTCGGTGCCGTCGAAGCCCCCGTCGCCCCAGAAGCGCAGCACCATCTGCGTCATCTCGTTGGGCTCTTCGTGCTCGTGGTTGCCCCAAGCGGGGACCATCGCGCCGCGCCGCAGCAGCGGCGACATCCACGGGAACCAGTCCTGATAGGACTCGACCCCCGACGAGTAGTACTGGATGTCGCCGAGGTGCAGCGTGAAGTCGATCGGGAAGGCCCCCTCGTAGACCTTCGCCTCGACGTCGCGGAAGTGCTGGCTGATGCCGGGATCGGTGTCGCCGACCGCCGAGAAGGTGAACGGGTCGCCGCTCTTGCGCGCCGTGCAGAAGCGCCCCTTTGCGCTCGGATCGCGATCGACGACGTACGTGTAGCAGCTCGCGCCCGAGAGCCCTACGAGGCTGACCTGGTTCTCGTACCAAGTGCCCGCGAGGTCGGGGTCCCCGCCGAACGCCGGCGCCCATTGATCGGTCGTCTGGACGGTCTGCACCAGGGCCGTGCCCTTCATCGGGGCGCCGCCGGCCTCGGGCGTGACGGTGATCGTCCCCGGCGTCGTCACGCACGACTCCCAGCGCACCTGCGCGTGCGTGTCGTCGACCGCGATGACCCACGGCCCCTTGTTGACCTCGGCCGTGCACGGCGGCGGCGCGGCGTCGTCGCCCGACGCGCCGTCGTCGGACGCGGCGGCCGAGTTGCTCGATTTCGAGCACGCAGCGGCGGCGAGGGTCAGCCCCACGAGCGCGAGCAAGCCAAAGCGAGGGCGCATGAGCGCGGATCGTACCGCGCCGGCGCGCGCCGTGTGGGCGGCCGGGGTCAGGCCGTCATCAAGCCGGACTTCGGCTCGAAGTCAGGCCGAAGGCGCGCCCCTTTCCACGATCGGTCGCAGCTCCCCCTTCGCGTGCAGCTCGCGGACGATGTCGGCGCCGCCGAGGAACTCGCCGCCGACATAGACCTGCGGGAAGGTCGGCCAGCTCGAGTACTCCTTCATCCCCTCGCGCACCTCGGGGTCGGCGAGCACGTTCACCGTCTCGAACGGCGCGCCGAGCTCCTTGAAGATCTGGATGACGGCGTTGGAGAAGCCGCACTGCGGGAAGGACTTGGTCCCCTTCACGAAGAGCAGGATGGGGTGGTTGCGAACCAGATCGTCGATGCGGGCCTTGAACGCGGCGTCCATGGCTGCTTCGGATGCAGCGTGACGCGCGTCGGCTACGACTTGAGCTGCTCGGCGAGGTAGGCCTTGTCGCCCAGCTTGTCGAACAGGTCGATCTGCGTCTCGAGCCAGTCGATGTGCTCCTCCTCGCCTTCGAGGATGTGCCGAAACAGCTCGTCGGTCCCGTGATCGATGTGCTCCACGATTTCCCCGCTCGTGACGTTCTTGCAGAGGCAGACGACCATGGGCGGGCTCCGTGGGGTCGAGGCGCGTTGAATATGACTTTCAACATCGTGTTCAACAACCGCCCCCTCTAGGGTGTGTCCAAGACGGATCGTCGCCCCGGGCCGACCGTGCGCTTTTCGCGACCACGCCGCGCGTCGCCATGCTCTAACGCCCGGGCAGCGTCTGGTTCGGCCGTGCCGGCCGGCTCGAGGAGATGTGACCGTGCCCGCCGAAGCGAAAGATCCGACGCGACGCCTCGAGACCGCCGCCCGCACCGACGTCGGCCGCGTGCGTGAGTCCAACGAGGACTCTTTCGGCATCGCGGCGGATCTCGGCCTGGTGATCGTCGCCGACGGCATGGGTGGCCACGCGGGCGGCGAGGTCGCGAGCGCCATCGTGGTCGAGTCGGTCGAGCGCGAGGTGCGGGCGATCGGCGCCTTCGCGAAGGCCGCGCCGTCGCTCGCCCTCACCGCGGCGATTCGCGCCGCGAACGACGCCGTTCGCGAGACCGGCAACGCGCGCCCGTCGCTCCGCGGCATGGGCTCCACCGTCGTCGCGATCCTCTTCGTCGACGCCGTCGCGCACGTCGCCCACGCCGGCGACAGCCGCGCCTATCGCATCCGCAGCGGAGAGATCGCGCGCCTGACGCGCGATCACTCGCTGGTCGAGGAGTATCTGGCGGAGAACCCGGATGCGAGCGAGGACGATCTCGAGGGGTCGTATCGCCACCTGGTGACGCGCGCGGTCGGCGCGGCGCCGAGCCTCGAGGTCGACGTCGCGGAGATCGAGTGCGACCCCGAGGACGTGATCCTCGTCTGCAGCGACGGCCTTACCGGCCCGCTCGACGACGACGCGATCGGCGCGATCGTGAGCGAGGCCGAGACGCTCGATGAGGCGGCCGAGAAGCTGATCGAGGCGGCCCTCGACGCCGGCGGCCCCGACAACGTCACCGTCGCCCTCGCGCGCGTGCGCTGACGCCTGCTAGCGCGCCTCCAGCTCGTAGAAGGCCACCTCGCCGTCCTTCACGTAGAAGAGCCCGGCGCCGACCTCGTCGTAGTGACGGCGCAGCCGCGCGCGGTACCACGCGCCGGTGCGGCGGTGCACGCGCAGATCGGTCCGCGCGCGATCGCACACCTCGTCGAGATCGCGGGCGGTGATCGCCTCGAGGTAGAGGAAGCCGCGCGACATCGCGGCGAGGTTCTCGATGGCGCGCGCGCAGCCGTCGTCGTCGAGGTACGGGAGCACCCCCTGGCAGACGACGAGATCGAACGACTGCCGCGCGCGCCACGTGGCGATGTCGCGCCGCTCGTGCCCGAAGCGGGCGCACACCTCCGGGTCGAGCTCGGTCGAACGAACGCGCACCGAGGGGCGATTTTCGCGCAGCCACGCGCCCCAGCGCCCGACCCCCGCGCCGACGTCGAGCACGCGCTCGAGCTCGACGCCGAAGTACTCGACCATCGAGACGACCCCTTGCACGAGCTTCGCGTGCTGCGCCTCGTCGGCCACGCGCGTCTTGGGGTCGACGTAGAAGCGATCGTAGTAGGCGAGGTCGAAGCTCGGCTTGTCGGGGCGCGGGCGCCGAGCGCGGCGCGTCGATCGCTCTTCGTTCATGCCTCGGCTGATAGCAAAGGCCGCGTGCGCGCGCGACACGCCGCGGGCGGTACGCGCGCTGCACCGTCACGCCCGGAGGCGGCCATGATCCTCGCGCTCGTCGCGCTCATCCTCATCGCGACCTTCCTGCACGGCACGGCGGAGTTCGTGACGCTGCTGCTCGCCGCGCTCATCATCGCCTACGCGATCGCGCTGTTGGCCACGCTCGTGCACGAGCAGCGCCTCGGTCACGTCGACCTCGGCCTGCACCTTCGGCCGCGCTGACCCGCCTCGCGAGCTCAGCGGCGCGCCCGCGCCTCCTCGGGCGTGAGCGTCACGAGCGCGAGCGCGTGGATGCGCGCTCGCATCTCCTCCGCGAGCAGCGCATGGACGGCGCGATGCCGGGCGAGCGGGGCGAGCCCCGCGAACGCCGCGGACACGACCGTGACCCGAAGGTGCGCGCCGCCGCCGGCCCCGCCGTGCCCGACGTGCGCGTCGCTCTCGTCGGCGACGACGACCTCGTCGGCCGCGAGCCCGTTGGCGACGAGGCGACGGACGTGCTCGAGCAGATCGACCCGGTCCATGCGCTCTGCCTGGTGACACGGCCGAGCGTCCGCGTCACGCGCGGCCCGTCGTTGACGCGCCTGCGTCGTCTGCGATCGTGCGCCGCGCTCGATTGCGCCCCGATCGGCAGGAGACCATGCGCGCCGCGAACCTCGTCACCTACGGCCTGCTCGCCACCGCGCTGGTGGCGTTCGTCGTCATCGTCTTTCGCTACGCGCGCGGCCTCCGCGAGTCGCCGCGCGACATGTGGCTGCTCTTCGCCTACAACGTCGTCGAGTACACGGCCTACGCGGCCATGAACATGGCGCTGTCGCTGTGGCTCTCGCGCGACTGCGGCCTCGGCGACATCGCCGCGGGCGCCTACATCTCGGGGTGGTCGATCGCGCTGTCGCTGGTGGGCATGGTCGCCGGCGCGCTGGTCGACTCGATCGGCGTCAAGAAGACGCTGACGATCAGCGTGGCGTTCCTGATCGTGGCGCGCTTCTTCATGTCGATGGTCACGAGCAAGTGGCTGATCGTGCCGCTCGGGCTCGTGCCGCTCGCCATCGGCTTCGCGATCGTCGCGCCGGTCATCTCCGTGGCGATCAAGCGCTACACCACCAAGGAGGGGAGCGCGCTCGGCTTCGGCCTCTTCTACGTGTTGATGAACGTCGCGTACGCGATCGGCGGCTGGTTCTTCGACTTCGTGCGCGATCGCTACGCGCTCAGGAACGCGGCCGGCAAGGTCGTCGACGAGAACGCCGGCGTCACGCTGCTCGGCAGGCACTTCTCGACCTACGAGATGTTCTTCGTCTACGGGCTCGGATTCACGCTCGTGAGCCTGTTGCTCGTCGCCTCGCTCCGCGAGGGGGTCGAGCTGACCGAGCAGGGGGTCGTGATCCGGCCGCCGAAGCAGCACGCCTCGTGGTCGCACGCGGTCAAGGCGGCGGCGACGCAGACCGTGCGCACCATCGGCGGCGTGGTGCGCGAGCGCTACTTCTGGGTCTTCATCGGCATGCTCGCGACGACCGTGCCGGTGCGCTTCGTCTTCTTCCACTTCCACTACACGTTCCCGAAGTACGGCATCCGCGTGCTCGGCCAGGGGGCCAAGATCGGCTCGATCTACGGCGTGCTGAACCCGGTGCTGATCGTCTTCCTCGTGCCCCTGGTGGCGGCGTTCACCAAGAAGGTGAGCTCCTATCGGATGATGATCGTCGGCTCGATCGTCTCGTCGCTCTCGTGCTTCATCGCGACGATCCCGGCGCGCACCTTCGAGCCGCTCACGCGCTCGGTGCTCGGCGAGCTGGTCTTCGTCAAGTGGCTCGGCGCGGCGAAGGACATGCCCTCGCTGCTCGCGAACCCGCCGACGCCCGACTACTGGCCGCTCGTCGCCTTCATCGTCGTCTTCACGATCGGCGAGGCGATCTGGTCGCCGCGGCTCATGCAGTTCACCGCCGAGATCGCGCCGAAGGGCAAGGAGGGGACGTACATCGCGCTCTCGGTGCTGCCCTTCTTCGCGGCGAAGTTCGTGGTCGGACCGATGAGCGGCCTGCTCGTGAGGACCTACACGCCGCTCGACGCCGCCGGCAATGCGCTGCCGACCTATCCGCACCACCACATGGTGTGGATCTGGATCGGCGGCATGGCGGTGATCACGCCGATCGGCCTGCTGCTGTTCCGCAACCTGTTCCGGCATTCGTCGGATGCGACGCCGTCGGCCGCCGCCGATGATGACGCGCAGGCGGCGTGAAGCACATTCGACCGGCGCCGCGCGGGCGCGTGGACCTCGCCTTCTTGCGCGCGCCGCCGCCGCAGCGCGATCTCGGCGACCCGCTCGAGCGCCAGCGCTACGTCGTGCAGCCCCGCGCCACGATCTTCGAGGAGGACGCCTTCTGGTCGCAGACCTACGGCGGCTTCGGCGGCGTGCACGCGAGGCCGAGCGCGCTCCGCTCGGGCCCGTACGGCGGAGGCTTCCACGGCGGAGGCTTTCGCGGCGGCGGAGGCTGAGCGCGCTGCTCAGAACGGCGCCGACAGCGTGAACGTCCCGCCCCCGCCGCGCAGGGCCGAGAAGCCGGGGGTGAGGTCTCCGACCCACGACGTCTTCGCCTCGGGGCGATCGACCGGCATGTGGCGCGTCAGGTACCACGCGAGCGCGAGCCCGGCGCCGACGCCGAGCCCCGTGACGGCGCCGAAGGCGTGCAGGTCGTTGTCGTGGACGCCGTTCTGCAAGGCGACGAAGAGCCCGGCGCTCGCGATGCCGCCGGCGATGCCGCCGAGATCGACGAACCGCATGCGCGCGACCGAGGGCGAGACTTCGTTGGCGGTGAGCACGCCGACGATCGCGCCGGCGTTCAGGCCGAGGGCCATGGCGAGCAGCTCGTGATCGTCGCTGGTCGCCGCGTTGGGATCCCACGCGGCGAGGGAGAACAGGCCGACGAGCGACGAGCCCCAAAACGAGGTCGAGCCGACGTACGAGGCGCGACCCGGCGTCGTGCCGTAGTACTCGCCGAGGAGCGCGCCGCCGACGGCGCCGATCGTGGCCGAGCCCCAGACGACGGTGGCGACGGTCTTGCCGGACCACTGGTCGGAGTAGCGCGCGCTGGCCTGGTTGTAGAGCGTCCAGAGCAGCCCCTCTTCGAGCCCCAGGTACAGCCCCGTCGTGATCGACTGCGGCACGCCGTAGCGGAGACCGCGCCCGGAATCGAGCAGGGCGACGAGGCCCGCGGAGCCGGCGGCGAGGCCGAGCGCCGGCAGCACGTTCCCTGCGGCCGTCGAGGGCTGGGTGAGCTCGGCGATCCAGCCGCCGGTGCCGAGGCCGTAGAAGACCGCGTTGGTGTACAGGAGCGCGATCTCGTCGGTGGTGCGTCGACCGGTCGCGCGCGCCGAGACCGAATCGTCCGCGAGATCCGCGCGCCGCATCAGCACGAGGCCGCGCTTGGCCCAGGCGCGCGCGAGCTTGGCGTCCTGCGAGGCGAGGGCGCGGCGGACGTCGTCGGGGGCCGTCGCCACGAGCCCCTCGAGCGCGAGCGCCGCGTCGTCGAAGACGCCGTCGACGAGCTTCTGGTGCGCCTCGGCGAAGCGGGCGTCCCACTCGCTGGCGCTGGCCATGGGGGGCGACGTCGGCGCGCTCGCCGGCGGCGGCGCGGCGCTCGCGGCAGGCGGCGCGGCGCTCTCTTGGGCGCGCGCGACCGACGGAGCCGTCGCAAGGACGGCGGCGAACAGGACCGCAAAGCAGCGCGTGTCTAGCAAGGCCTACCCCTCGTGCGGCGGCGGCGGACGGCGCCGATCGCCAAGCTCATCGCGAAGACCCCGATGCCGGCGGACGAGGGGGCGCCCCCCGCGGCGCAACCGCCCGAGCTCGTCGGGCTGGCCGCCGGCACGCACGCCTTGGTGTCGGCCTCGCACGTGAACCCCTCGATGCAGTCGTCGTTCGACGCGCACGACGTGAGGCACGCGCCGAAGGCCGGCGCACAGGCGTACGGCGAGCAGTCGAAGGCCACGACGCCGGCATCGCTGCACGCCGCGCCGGCCGCGGCGCAGTAGGCGGGGCCCGAGCCGGTCGACTTCCCGGTGCAGTAGTTCTTGGCGCACATCGCGCCGGGCCCCGCCGCGACGCAGGCGCCGTCGGCGCCGCAGGTGCCGGTGCAGGTGTCGAGGGCGCCGCATTCGTTTCGGAGGTCGACCCCCGCCGGCTCGAGCATGCATAGGCCGGGAGCCGCGAGCTGCGCGCACGAATGGCAGCGCTCGGTGCAGGGCGTGTCGCAGCAGACGCCGTCGACGCAGTGGTTCGACGTGCAGTCCGCGTCGTGCACACAGCGCGCGACGGCGCCGACGATCTGCGGGATGGCCGGAAACGCGGCGGCCGAGCCGTCGAAGCTCGAGGGTGCGTCGCCGGCCTCGAGGGCGCTCGCGTCGCCGGCCTCGACGCCGCTCGCGTCACCGGCCTCGACGCCGCTCGCGTCACCGGCCTCGACGCCGCTCGCGTCACCGGCCTCGACGCCGCTCGCGTCACCGGCCTCGACGCCGCTCGCGTCACCGGCGTGCGCCTCGGCGGCCGAGAGCGCGCAGACGATGCTCACGAGCGCCAGCGGAAGCACGCCGCGGCGGGCGAGCGCGCCTGCCCTGCCCCCACGCGATCGCGACCTCCTCCGAGCGACCCCCTGCAACACCGTCGCTCTAGCATAGGCCGATCGCCGCGCGAGCCGGAGATCCCTCTGTCGCGGGCCGACGGAGCCCGAGGCGCCCTCGCCCCCAACGCGTCCCTGATCGCGACCGCCGGCGCTCGATTTTCCTTCGTGGCCGAAACTGGGCCGGCGCACGCCGCATGCAATTGCTAGCCTCGCGGACCGATGGCTCGCCCTCTTCGTGCGTTGGTCTCGACCTCGCCCCTCTTCGCCGCGCTGGCCCTCGTCGCGGCGCTGCCGTCGTGCGGGGCGAGGACGGGCCTGATCCTGCCCGAGGTGGCGCCCGACACCGCCGTCGCCGACACGGCGTTCGACACGGCCGACGCAGCCGACGCCGACGCCGACGAGACGCTCGACGCGGCCGACTCGGCGTCGACGATCGACGTGCTGCCGCCGATCGATTCGCCGCCGTTCTGCAAGGACCCGACCGTGCTGCTCGTCTACGTCGTGACCGAGAGCAACGAGCTGCTCTCGTTCGAGCCGCCGTCGGCCACCTTCCGCTCGATCGGCACGATCAGCTGCCCGGCGAGCGGCGGAGCGACCCCCTTCTCGATGGCGGTCGATCACACCGGGATCGCGTACGTCGTGTTCAGCGACGGCGAGCTGTTCCGCGTGAACGTCAAGGACGCGAGCTGCAAAGCGACCTCGTACACGTCCCCTGGGGGCGCCTTCACGACGTTCGGCATGGGGTTCGTGCGCGACCCGACGGGGACGACCGAGACGCTCTACGTCGCCACGACCGGCACCCCGTCGACCCTCGCGAAGATCGACACCACCACGATGAAGATCGCGAGCGTCGCGACGCTCGACCCCGAGGTCCTCTCCGCCGAGCTCACCGGCACGGGGGCCGGGCAGCTCTTCGGCTTCTTCCAGAACCGCGCCGCGGGCGACGGCTCGTCTTCGATCGCCGAGATCGACACGACCACGGGCGCCATCGCGGGACGCGCCGACCTGCCGACCGTGAGCCAAGGGTCCGGCTGGGCCTTCGCGTTCTGGGGGGGCGACTTCTACACCTTCACGGCCCCGACGAGCGTCGGTCACTCCATCGTGCAGCGCTATCGCCCCGGCGACGGCTCCGTGGTCCAGGTGCAGGAGCTCAATAGCATCGTCGTGGGCGCTGGCGTCTCGACCTGCGCGCCGGGCTGAGCGGGCGCCTTACCGCTTCTTCGCGCGAACGTCGTCGACGACACGATAGCATCGCGCAGGTGTGATGGCCTCGGGAGGCGACGAACGATGAGTCGATCGCAGCGAATCCTCCCGCCCCTGATCCTGCTGGCGATCGTCGCCGCCGCGGCGCTGTCCCTCGGGTTGTCGAACCGGCTCGCAACCTATCGAGCCGGCGGCAGGCCGCCCACCGTCGTCGCCGGCGCGCCGTGGATCTCCCCTCGCTACCTCGATCGGGGCGAGATCCAAGAGCAGCTCGTCGACGCGCCGGGGCTCGTGCGCACGCTCCTCGCGCCCTCGCTCGGGGCCCCTGCGGCCATCGTGCCGGCGGGCGCGCTGCAGGTGATCCTCGAGCGACCGCTCGCCGCCGGCGAGTCGCTCGCGCTGGTCCCGCGTGAGCTCCTAGCGCCGCTCGACGAGCTGCTCTACGCGGTGCCGCCGATGCCCGCGGGGGCCGAGCTCGTCGCGGCCCGCATGGCGAGCGCCGAGGCCGAGCTCGCCTCGCCGCCGACCGGCGGACGGACGCTCTCGGCCGCCGAGCAGGCCGCGCTGATTCGCCGCTTCCAGGACCAGCAGTGGGCGGGGCGCTTTCCGCCGGTGCTCGCGGCCATCCAGAACGAGTCGAGCGAGGATCTGCGCGAGCGCATCGGCCGCGTGCGCGATCGCTTCGACGCGCTGGTGCGCGCCGCCCCTGATCGACAGCTCGCGCTCTCGCCGCGCGGATCGTGCGCGCCGCTGGGGGTCGGCCACACCTGCGCGCTCGAGGTCGCGGTGCCCGACGCGCTGCCGATCGGGCTGTACGCGCTCGTGCTCGAGGCGAAGGGGGGGCGCGTCGCCGACTTCCAGATGAACGCCGCCTACCGCGCGGCCGCCCCCGACGCGCCGCCCGAGATCGTGGTCGCGGGCGACCTCCAGTGGGGCGACAACCCCATCGTCGCGCGCAAGATCCTCCAGTGGGTGAGCCTCATGAACGCGCTCGCCGAGGCCCACCGCGCGCCCGAGGCCATCGTGATCATCGGCGACATCGTCGACTGCGCGTTCGGCAGCGCGGGCAGCGTCTGGGCCAAGCTGTTCGGCGGCGCGACCGACTACCCGCGCGACTACATGCAGGCGTGGCTCGCGCTCGCGGCGCTGCGCGTGCCCGCGCACATGGCGCCCGGAAACCACGACGGCTACCGCTTCGAGGATCCTGTCGGGCAGACGCGCTCCGACGGGCTGCTGCTCTTCGAGAGCACGTTCGGGCCGCTCTACCACTCCTTCGATCGCGCTCCGTTCCGCTTCCTCGTCCTCAACAGCTACGACCTGCCGTCCGAGAGCCGCACGAGCCGGCGCGGCGAGAAGTCGACGCTGTTCGAGAGCGTGTCCGACAAGCTCAACGTGCTCAACTGGGGGGGCGGGCTCGGCCGCAATCAGCTCGCGTGGATGCGCGCGCGGCTCGGCCTCGACGGCGCGCCGTCGCCCGGGCTGACGCCGGTGCTCGCGCTCCACCACGATCCGCGCGGCGCCTACCCGTCGCTGCGGCAGAGCGCCGTCGACGGGCAGAACTGGTCGACGCTGCGCCACCCGCCGCTCGGCGTCGAGCCCGGCGAGCTGCGCGCCGTGCAGGCTCGCCCGACCCCGCACTCCTTCCAGACCGAGGAGGTCCACGTCGGCTACTTCACGCCGCTGCGCGACACGCGATCGGCCATTCGCAGCAACGAGTGGTTCGACCTCGGCAGCGGCGTCGACCTGCCGCCGAGCACAGGATTTCCGGGCTGGTCGCGCTACCAGCAGGAGTGGCACGTCGGCCTGCTCTACCGGCGCAGCTTCTTCGACGTCGCCTGGCCCGACGCGTCGATCGCCGACCTCGCGCCGCCGTTCGACGTGCTGCGCGCGATCGTCGAGGGGCAGGTGGCGGTGATCGTGAAGGGGCACGACAACCGCTTCGGCCGCGCGAGCATGGCGGCCGGCGAGAGCGTCTTCGGGCGGGCCGCCGAGCAGGAGCTGTTGCGCGTGACCGGCGGCGAGGCGCTGCGCGCGCCCCTCGAGGCGCTGCGGCTGCGAGCGCCGCTCGCGGTCTTCCACAACACGGACGTGGCCGACATCGAGTCCGACGGCCACGGCTTCCTCTGGCTGCGCGTGCGCGACGGCCGCATGCAGGCCCTCGAGATCGATCACCGATGAGAGGCGGTCTGCTCCCTTGAAGATCCTCGTCTTCATCTTGGCGTTCCTGGTGTCGTTCGCGCTCACGCGCATCCCCGTGGGCGCGCTCGAGCGACGCCTGCGCGGGGCGCCGGGCGCCTGGCACCGCTACCTCGATCCGCTGCTCGCGCCGCTGCACCTGCTGCTGATGGCGACGGCGATCCACGTCGTGCTCGCGTGGCTGCGGTGGTCGTCGAACCCGAGCGCCTTCACCATGTACGCGGCGTTCGCGTGGCTCGTGCTGCGGGCCATGACCACGCTGATCTTCGAGTGGTGGTTCGCCGACGTACGGGGGGTGGTCCTGCCGACGGTGCTGCGCCGGCTCGTGGCCTTCGCGCTCGGCGTGGCGGGGGTGATCGCGCTGCTCAACGTCACCTGGGACGTGCAGCTGCTCGACATCGCCATCGTGTGCGGCGCCGTCGCGATCGTGGCGGGGCTCCTGTTTCAGGGGGTCATGCGCGACGCGCTGCTCGGCATCTCGATGCTCCTCGAGAGGCGCGTCGTGGTCGGCGACTACGTGACCTTGGAGCGTCACGAGGGGGAGGTCGTGGCGGTCGACTGGAAGAGCACGACCTTGCGCGCGCCGAGCGGCGACGACGTCGTGCTGCCGAATCGGCTCGTGGTCGACTCGGCGATCGTCCGCCGCCGCGACGAGCTCCGTCGTCATCGCGTGCGCGTCGAGGCCGAGGTGCCGGGCGCGCCCCCGCCCAACGCGGTGCTGGCCGAGCTCGTGGCCGCCGCGTCGAGCACGCGCACGGTGCTGCGCGAGCCGCCGCCGATCGCGCGGCTCGTCGAGTCGAGCGAGGCGCGCCAGCGCTTCGAGGTGTTCTTCTGGGTCGAGCGCGCCGCCGCGCAGACCGAGGCCGCGTCGGCGGCGCTGAGCGTGCTCTGGTATCGGCTGCGCCGCGCGGGGCTCTTGGCGCAAGAGAGCCTGTCGAGCCTGGAGCAGACGCGCGACGCGCTCGCCGGCGTGCCGCTGCTCTCGTCGGTCGGCCCGGAGCAGCTCGAGCGCCTCGCGGCGTCGGTCTCGGTGCAGCGGTTCGGGCACGGCGAGGTCCTCTTCCGTCAAGGCGAGGAGGGGAACTCGCTGTACATCGTGCTGTCGGGGCAGCTCGACATCCTGATCGACGTGGGCGGACGCCTGGAGCACGTCGCCTCCGTGCAGGCCGGGAGCTTCGTCGGCGAGAGGTCGCTGATGACGGGCGAAGCGCGCTCGGCGACGGCGGCTGCCGCGAGCGACACGATCGCCATCGTGGTGGCGAAGGCCGACATGTTGGAGCTGCTCAAGGGCGACGCGAAGCTCGCCGCGCGCATCGCCGACGTCATGGCGGAGCGCGCCGACCAAGACGCGGCCCGCGAGCGCGCCGCGAAGGGAAGCGCGAGCGAGCGAGCGTCGTCGACGCTGCTCGAGAAGATCCGCGCGGTGTTCTCGCTCTGAACGAGCGAGCTCTCGCGCGCGTCGTGCGCCGACGCACGTCCCCGTTCTGTACGTCGAGCGACGCACCCGACGCGCGCGCGGCCCAGTGCGCGCCCATGTGCGCACGCGCACGGCGTGGGCCGGCCTCGGCGCGCCGGTGGCGTCCGCCGCGCTGTGCGTCGAAGTCGCGCCTGCGTGCGGCAGCTAGGCACGACCGAACGGCACGACGCGCGCAACCACGCACGAGCGGGGGCTCGCGATCGACGTTCGGTCGCGGATCGCCCGGAGGAATGACCATGCGCAGCGCGCCAACAATCGCGGTGGTCGTGCTCTGCCTGCTGGTCGCCGCGTGCGGGTCGGACCGGCCGCGTCGCGCCGCCCCGCTCGGCGACAGCCTCGGCGTGCACCGGGACGCGCTCACGCTCGATCCGTCGATCCCGGCGCTCGACTTCGACCAGAGCTCCGCCGACGGGAAGACGATCGCGCTCACGTTCGACGACGGGCCCGACGCCACCTACTGCGCGACGGTGCTCGACGCGCTCAAGGCCGCGGGCGTGCCGGCGACGTTCTTCATCAACACCAACAACTTCCTGGACGTCAGCACGTCGAGCTACGGCGCCAGCGTGATCCAGCGAATGCTGGCCGAGGGGCACCAGATCGGCAACCACTCCGACCACCACTACGACTTCGCGACGCTCCCCCTCTCGGCCGTCACGACCGAGCTCGACACGACCTACCAGCTCATGAAGTCGATCGTGCCGGACGCCTTGCAGCAGCGCTTCGCGCGCGCCCCCTACGGCGACCCCTACTTCGGGCCGCAGGCGACCCTCGATCAGGTCGCGCCGATCGTCGCGCACTACGGCGTGCACGTCGGCTGGAACGTCGACGCGCTCGACTTCGACTGCGCGTCGGCGAGCTGCGTCGTGACCAACGTCCTCAGTGCGGTCGACGCCGGCCTGACCGGCATCGTGCTGATGCACTGCCCCGCGCCGTACACGGGCGCGGCGCTCCCGACGCTCCTCGCGGGGCTCCAGACGCGCGGGATGAGGTTCGCGCTCGTCGAGGAGCTCGTGCTCGCCAAGTACGGGACCCCTTCGCGCGACCTCATCTTCTGCAGCAGCGACGCCGACTGCGTCGCGGGGGAGAGCTGCGGGACGAGCGGGCACTGCGCGCCTGGCGGGGCGGGCGCCGACGCGGGCTCCGACGCCAGCGCGACCTCCGAGGCGGGCGTCGACGCGGCGGACGGCAGCTCGTCCGACGCCGTGACGGGCTCGGACCTCGTCTACTGCTCGACGCTCACCCTCGACACCGGCGCGCTGGCGGGCGCCTACGCGACGGCGTGCGGGCCGAGCGGGGCGCTCGCCTCGGACGACGGAACCACGGTCGTGTGGTCCGCCTCGAGCATCTCGACGAAAAGCTCCGCGGAGGCCACCTTCGCCCTGCCGAGGGTGCCCCACTCGCTCGCCCTCGAGGTGACGTACCTCGGCGACGCCGACCCGCTGGCCCCTTGGTACTGGTCGGCCTGGGATCCTGCGGCGCGCACGTTCGACATCGTCGAGGACGATCACTGGGCGCTCGCGGGCGTCGCGACCACGCACGACATCGTGATCGAAGGACCGGCGGGCTACGTGGACGCGTCGGGGGTGCTGCGCATCCGCCTCGACACGCTGTCGAGCAGCGGCGCCGCGACGCTCGATCGGATGGTCGTCCGGCTCGGGCCCTGACGCGCGCCCGCGCCGCCTCGCCCGAGAGCCTCGCTCCGCGGTGCGTCACGACCCGTCGCACGACTCCCGCCGCGACGCGATCGCCGCGATCGCGCGAAGGCCGGAATCGAGGCTCGACGTTCGCCGCCGCAGCGCGGCGTTTCGCTGGACGAACCCGAGGTCAGGCCGCGAGGCCTGCTCCGGCCGCTGCTCGGCCGAGCCTGATGATCTTCGACAGGGGCAGGCATTGCCGGCGCCCCACGCGCTCCTACGCTGTCGGTGATGACCACGGGGGAGCAGCGGCGGGTGGACGACGGGGCCAAGCGCTTCGCCTCGGTCGGCGCGACGCCGACCCACGTCGTCGGCAACATGGCGGGCACCCCCATCGCGGCCGCCGCGCGCCACTTCGAGCAGAAGTACGGACGCGCCGCCGCCTCCGACGTCGTCACGCGCATCCCCGCGCGGTGGCGCGAGCTGCTGCGCCCGAACACCGAGGCGATGGGGCTGCTCGGCAGCCGCTGGTACCCCTACGCGTTCCTCGCCGACTGGATCTACACCGCGAAGATCGTCGTGCACGCTCCCGACGAGGACGCCTTCATCCGCGAGCTCGCGTGGGCCGGCATCGACGGCTCGATGAGCACCGGCATGCGCGCCATGGCGCGCTGGCTCGGCTCGCCGCGCGCCTTCGCCGAGCACTCGCAGGAGTCGTGGCGCCTCTTCCACGACACCGGCATCGTCAGCGTCACCACGATCGGCGAGCACGAGCTGCGACGCCGCGTCGTCGATTGGCAGGGGCACAACGTCGTCGTGTGCAAGGTCGTCGCCGAGGTGTTCACGCGGACCTTCTCCAAGACCGGCGTCCGCGAGGCGCGTTGTCGTCGCGAGGAGTGCGTCGGGTGGGGGCACAAGGCGTGCGTCTTCCACATCACGTGGCGGTGACGCCGTCGCGCGAGGGGGTGTCCGGCCCGCGGAGCTGCTAGCAGGCCGTCGAGCTTCTCCGGAGCTGCCCGATCCTCTCCCGCGTCAACCCGAGACTCGCCGCGCGATCGACACGGCCTGCGGTCTGTCACAGTTCCCGCAGGCCGTTTCTCAACGGCCTGCTAGGCCTTCGGGCATGTCCCTGCCGCTGCGCGAGATCGACGACGACGTCGTGCGCTGCGTCCTCTGCGGCGCGCCCGCCGTCGGCCCGTGCGCCTCGTGCAAGGCGATGGTCTGCGGCGACTGCTGCGTGCTGACCGAAGGGGGCGTCGAGCTGCACGCGATCTGCGCGCGGTGCGATCGCAACAAGGGGCGATCGCTCCGCACGGCGTGGCGCTCGCTCGTGACGGCGAGCGTGCTGTTGATCGTCGCCTTGGCGCTCTTCGCGGCGCTGGCGCTCGCGGCGCTGCGCTGAGCGCTACTCGACGAGGCGCAGGCCCGAGGGGAGCGCCTCGCCGAACAGCTCGCGCCGCTCCGTGTCGTCGATCGGCACGACCTCGCGCACCATGCGCACCCACTCGGGGCGCGCGTCGACCTTCTCGAGCTTCTGCGCGGCCTCGCCGACGAGCTTCGGATCGAGGTCGCGCGCGCGATCGCCGGTGCGCCGCGCGAGCTGCACGGCGGCGAACGCGGCGGTCGGGATCGCGCCCCAGTCGGCCCGCAGCACGTGCGAGAGCCAGCTGCCGGCGGTGCGCGGCGCGACGACGTGGTGCGCGCTCGCGTAGGCCGGCACCCGCGCGCCGATGCGGCCGATCGCTGCGAAAAGGGCCGGATCGTGATCGGTCCACGTGCGCTCGAGGAGCCAGCCGCCGAGCTCGGCGCGGCGCGCGGGCGGCACCCGCTCGAGCGAGGAGGCGAGCAGGAGCACCTCGTCGAACGGCTCGGCGCGGACGTGCTTCGGCTTCTTGCGCGGCGCGCGCGCGCCGCCGGGCTCGTCGAACGCGAGGAACGGATCGAGCAGATCGCGGATCGCGAGCTGCGTCGCCTCGTCGAGGCCGCCGGCGACCCTGCGCCACGCGATCCAGAACGCCCGCCAGCCCTGCGCCTCCTTCAGGAAGGCGAGCCCCTGCGAGAACAGCGGCGCGATCGCCGCCGCGCGCGCCTGGTCGAGCGGATCGCCGAAGCCCGGCCGCAACAGGAAGCCCGCGAGCGACCAGAACGCGCGCTCGTGATCGGGCGAGCGGCGCCGCGCCGGCGCCATCGGCCTGAGGAAGTCGAAGAGCGGCCGCACGATCGCCGTCGGCCAGCTCGATCGCTCGCCGAGGACGCGCTCGAGCTCGCGCATCAGCTGCTTGGCCTCGCGAGGATCGACCCCCTCGTCGGCGCGCGCACCTTGGCCCCGCGGCCGCGCCTTGCCGAAGACGCGATCGAGCTTGCCTCGAGCCTCCTCGAGCCGCCGCTCCAGGGCGCGCGACGGCGGCGGCTCGCTCACGACGGCCGGCGCGGCCTCTTCGCGCAGCTCGAACTCGAGCCTCCAGTGGCGCGGCGCGGCGGCCTCGCCCCCCTTGGCGTCGACCTCGACGAGCCCGAGGAAGAGCGTGCCGACCTCGGTGAGCTCCCCCTCGAGCTCCACGTGCACCTCGCCGACCTCGCCCGGGATCGCGGTCGCGATCTTCGGCAGCGCGACGAAGTCGTCGTCCAGCTCGACGACGTCGCCCGGTCGGTGGCGCGACTCGAAGGCCGACCCGGCCGAGGCGAACACGTCGAAGCGCGCCGAGCGGCCGACCGTGAGCCCGAGCACGCGATCGCGCGCCCGCAGCGGCTCACCCGCCTCCGCGCCGCGAGGAACGAAGCAGCCAG
>JAJXTK010000585.1 GCA_021783935.1 Myxococcales bacterium
CGCAGCACCTGCTCGTGACCAGCGACGACGGGGCGAGCTTCCGCGACCTGCCGAGCGACGGCGTCGGCGCGCGGCGTGTGGTGACCGACACCAACGGCGACGTGACGCTCGAGGGGCTCGAGGCCTCCGCGGTGCTCCGTCCGAACCCGCCGCGCCTCGAGAAGGTCCGCCGCACGCCGAGCACCGACTTCGAGCTGCCCATGCCGACCGACGAGGGGGCCTTGACCTACGCCGAGGCGCTGGCCAACGGGCGCGCCGCGGTCGACGGCACCCACTACGCCGAGGTGCTCCAGGATCCCGACGACTCGACGCGCTGGCAGCTCGCGGTCGGCGAGCTCGGCCAGAAGCCCGCGGTCCGCAAGCTCCAGGAGCTCGACGGCTGCGACGACGCCACGCTCGCGAGGCGCGCCAAGACCATCGTCGTCGGCTGCCAGCGCGCGCCGAGCGCGAACAGCGCCGGCAAGTACAACCGCTACGGCAGCGGCGCGGACCACTACCAGCTGCACCTCTATCGCAGCGACGACGATGGGAAGGGCTTCAAGGCCGAGGGGCAGCTGCCGATCGCCGATCGCAAGAAGCGCATGTGGATCCTCGCCGACGGCTCGCTGCTCATCGAAGGGGGCTGCAAGGCGACGCACAACAACGAGTGGGCGTGCGACGACAGCCCGCCGGTGCTGCGGCTGCCCGGCGCGAAGGGGTTCGCGAAGATCGGCGTCAACCTGACCGGCGTGCAGTTCCTCGAGCTCGCCGTCTCGGCGAACGGCCAGAAGGTGTTCGCGATCGGCCAGACGGGCACCGGGAGGCTCGCGCTCTTCTCGTCGAGCGACGGCGGCAAGGACTTCGCGCGGCACATGCTGCCGCCGGTCGCGGCGGACGATCCGACGAGCGATCCCTACGTCGCCGACGGCGCGGGCCAGAGCCTCGGCGTCGACGAGGCGGGCGGGGTGTTCGTCGTCGCGAGCCTCGGGCGGCGCTGGCTGCAGTTCGCGAGCTCCGACGACGGGGCGACGTTCAAGAGCAAGACGCTCCCCTTCGAGGCGAGCGCGATCGGCCTGTCGGGCAGGCGCGGCCTCGCGTACGACGGCGCCTCGGGCAAGGCGTTCGAGACGCTCGACGGCGGCGCCAGCTGGACGAGGGTCGCCGCCCCGCAGCTCGGACAGGGCGAGGACTCCGACGTCGAGTGCGACGACTACGGCTGCCTGCTCGGCTCGCGCGCGACGCGCGTCGGCTGGGACCTCAAGGTCGCCGCCGACGTCCGGCCCGTCGACGAGAAGACCGAGTCGAAGAAGCTCGTCTCGGCGACGCCGATCAAGTGCGCGCCCGAGGGGGGGTGGGTCACGCTCGCCAGCGCCGCGCGCCCGACGATCTACGAGGCGGATTTCTCCGGGCAGGCGCGGTGGTTCGTCGTCTCGCGCGACGTGATCAAGGGCACCACGTCCGCCGTGGTGCCGAGCATCGATCCCAAGAAGGGGCTCACGCTCAAGGAGATCGAGGTGCTCGGCGCGCAGCCGAAGGACTCCGGGGTCGCGTCGATGAGCCAGAACGGCTCGATCGTGGCGCTGCGCTACGGCTTCAAGCACGACGCGCCGTCGAAGGCCGGCACGTGGTCGCCGGTGACGCCGAAGCAGTCGGTCGACGTCGAGGTGACGATATGGCGCGCGGCGACCGGCAAGATCGTGCGCGGAACGATGCGGGCCGTCGGGCCGCTCGACCCGGCCCGCGACCTCTCCGAGAAGCGCGATCAGCCCTCGGAGGCGCGCGTCGCGCTCATGACCTACGGCCCGGGCGGCGCGCTTGTGCGCCCCCTCGCCTCGGCGACCAACGACGCGCCCGCCTACTTCCTCGAGGAGTCGGGCAAGGTCGACAAGCTCGCGTGGCCGGAGCTGCCGACCAAGGACGCGCGCGGCGCCTACCTTTGGCTGCGCTACGAGACGGCGCGCGTCGGCAAGCGCACGCTGCTCTACGGCATGTCGTCGTCGAACGCGCAGGTGCTGATGGCGTGGGCGAACGAGGCTGGCACGGCGTGGGAGACGCACGCCTGGGGGCTGTGGCCCGAGATCGAAGGGTACCCGAACGACGCGACGCTGCGGCTCTTGCACGGCGCCGCCGCCCCGACGCTCGCGGTGTTCGCCGGCGGCGGCGCGGGCGGCATCGGGCCGCAGGGGTGGGCGGTGCGGCTCGCGCCCGACGACGATCCGCAGGGCGCCCTCGCGCTGCCGACGCAGCGCTCGGTGGGCGACGGTCACCCGTGCGACAAGAGCGGCCTCGCGGCGCCGCGCGTCGTCGCGCCGTACTCGGCGGGCACGCGCCACCCGGTCCTCGTCGAGGTCGACGGGCGCGAGGTGCTGCTCGCGACCAACCAGGCGACGTTGCACGTCTCGCCCGCCGGCGCGGACGCGTGCCTCGGCACCTGGGAGGCGACGCCGCCGGCGTGGAAGGCGGGCGATCAGTACAACGCGCTCTTGCCGCTCGACGATCTCGGGCACGCGGTGATCTTCAAGACGACGAGCCGATCGAACGAGCAGCAGGCGCGGGTGCTCTCGTGCTCGCTCTCGAAGGAGACGCCCGTCCCGACGACGCTCCGCAACGTCGACGGCTTCGTCGAGTAGGCGCCCACGATGATGGCCATGCGCCGCCCCCACCTCGTCGCCTCGTGCGCGCTCGCGCTCGCGGCCTGCGGCCCTTCGACGAGCTCGACGCCGCCCAGGCCGCCTGCCGCGCCGACGGCCGCCAAGCCCCGCGAGCCGGTCACGCCGGCGCGCTGGGTGATCCAGAGCGGCGCCGTCGAGCGCGTCGGCGTCCGCGTCGATCTCGGACTGGGCGCGACGCTGAGCGTCGGCGCCGGCGGCGAGCGGTGGCTCGAGCGCGACGGCAAGCTCGAGGCGTCGCCGACGCTGCTCCCCGAGCCGATCGCCGCCGCGACGCGCGCGGCCGGCGGCAAGGGCGTCCTCTTGGTCACGGTCGACGGCGCGACCTACGAGGCGTCCGAGCCGCTCGGCCCGCTCGGCCCGCGCAAGGCCCCGCCGACGCCGCTGCACGCGATCACCGCGGGGCGCACCGCGATCCTCGGCGTGAGCCCCGGCGGCGCGCTCATGCGCACGATCGACGGAGGGGCTAGCTGGAAGGAGACGACGCTGTCGGGCGCGCGCGGCACGCTCGCGCGCCTCGCGCTCGGCCCCGCGGGCTCGGGGCTCGCGCTGTTCGCGCCGCAGCGCCTGTTCGCGACGAGCGACGACGGCCAGAGCTGGCAGCCGCTCGCCACGCCCGGCATCGGCGCCGCCGACGTGGTGCCCGACGTCAACGGCGACGTGATGCTCGCGGGGCTCGAGGCGTCGGCGATCCTGCGCGTCGGTCCGCTGCGGCTCGAGCGCGTCGCGCGCACCCCGCGGGTCGGCGCGCACGAGATCGCCAACCCGACGGCGCGGCCGCTCGGCCTGGCGACGGCCGTCGAAGAGGGGCGCGGCGCGATCGTCGGCGAGCGCTACCTGGAGCTCGTGCGCGAGCCCGGCGACCGCGTGGATCGTTGGTCGCTCGCGGTCGAGCCGCTCGGCGGCGCACCCGAGCTCAAGCCGGCGCCTGCGCTCGACGGCTGCGTCGACGTCCGGCTGATCGCGCGAGACCGCCGGCTCGTCGTGCTGTGCGGGACGAAGGAGGCGGGCAATCCGCCGCCCGAGGGGAAGCCGGCGGGGGGCAGCGACCAGGGCCCGCACCTGCGCATCGTCGTGAGCGGCGACGGCGGCGGCGCGTGGAAGGACGAGGCGACGCTGAAGGCCGACGGCGAGGGGCGGGCGCGCGGCTGGCTCGCGCCCGACGGCGCGCTTCTGCTCGAAGGGGGCTGCAAGCCCGCGAAGGCCGGGTGCTGGGATCGGCAGCTGCTCGTGCACGTGCCCGGTCAGAAGGCGTTCGCGCGCGTGGGGATGCCGCGCAACTGGCCGCGCCTGCGCTCACCGCGATGGACGGCCGACGGCCGCAAGGCCTTCGCGCTCGGCGTGGGCAACGGGGGAGTCACGCTCCTGGTCTCGCGCGACGCGGGGCGCGACTTCACCTCGGTGCCGCTGCCTTCGGTGCCGCTCGAGGACGAGCGGGCCGCGCCGCTCGCCGGCGCGCGCGTGACGCCGGGGTCGCTCACCGTCGACGACCAGGGGGTCGTGTACGCCGCCGTGCACGCGGG
>JAJXTK010000586.1 GCA_021783935.1 Myxococcales bacterium
GGCTCTCGGGCGCGACGGTCGGGCACGCGCCGCCGAGCGGCGCCGACGGCGAGCGCGTCGAGGCCCTGCGCGCGCGCGTGCACGCGCTCGCGGGCAAGCTCGGCAGGCGCGCGAAGCTCCTCGTCGGCAAGCCCGGGCTCGATGGTCACTCCAACGGCGCCGAGCAGATCGCGCTCAAGGCGCGCGACGTCGGCTTCGAGGTCGTCTACGACGGCATCCGCAGCACGCCCGAGCGCTTGATCGCGAGCGCGCTCGAAGAGGGCGTGCACCTGATCGGCCTGTCGATCCTGAGCGGCAGCCACCTCGCGCTGGTGCCCGAGCTCCTCGAGCGCATGCGCGCCGCCGGGCTCGGCGAGGTGCCGGTGGTGGTCGGCGGCATCATCCCCGAGCGCGACGCCGAGGCGCTGCTCGCCGCCGGGGTGCGGCGCGTCTACACGCCGAAGGACTTCGAGCTCTCTTCGATCATGGACGACCTCGTGAGCCTGCTCGAGGCGGAAGGCGCCTGAATGTCCGAGCTCGACGCGCTCGTCACGGGCCTTCGTGCGCGCGACCGCGCGAGCACCGCGCGCGCGCTGAACGCCCTCGAGGATCGACGCCCCGAGCGGCGCGCGCTGCAGCGGGCCCTGGTGCGCGCGGCCGACGCCCTGCCGCGCGGCCGCGTCTATGGCGTGACCGGCCCGCCCGGCGCGGGCAAGTCGACCTTGTGCGCAGCGCTCGTGCGCGCCATGCGCGCCGCGGGCGATCGCGTCGGTGTGGTCGCGGTGGACCCCTCGAGCGTGAAGAGCGGCGGGGCGCTGCTCGGCGATCGGCTGCGCATCCTCACGGGCGGCGCCGCCGACGAGGGGGTGTTTCTGCGCTCGCTCGCCGCGGGCGACGTGCTCGGCGGGCTCTCGCGCACCGCGCCGGCGTGCGTCGATCTGCTCGCGGCGGTGAGCGACGTGGTGCTGGTCGAGACGGTCGGCGTCGGCCAGAGCGAGGTCGACGTCGCGCGCGTGGCCGACCTCACGATCGTCGCGGTGCAGCCCTCCTCGGGCGACGCGCTGCAGTTCCTCAAGGCCGGCATCCTCGAGATCCCAGACCTGCTGGTCGTCACCAAGGCCGACCTCGGCGAGCCCGCCGTGCGCGCCGTCGCCGAGCTCCGTCACGCGCTCGCGGTCGCCCGCGAGGTCGGCGTCGATCGCGCAGCCGCGGACGCCGTGACGGTCGCCGCCGTCAGCGGTGAGCGCGGCGACGGCGTCGGCGAGCTGCTCGCGGCGCTCGATCGCCGCTGGGACGCGCTCGCGGCCTCGAACGAGCTCTCCGTGCGTCGCTTCCGCGGCGGCGTGGCGCTCGCGTTCGACGCCGTCGCGCGGCGCGTCGGTGAGCTCGGCGTCGAGGCGCTCGGCGGCGCGGCGGCCGTGCGCCAGCGCCTCTCGGGGCTCTTGGCGATCGGCACGCCTGCCCTCGAGGCGGCCGAGCTCGCCATCGACGACGCCATCAACGCGATCCGCCGGGAGCCGTGAGCGCAAACGGGTCGTCCAGCTCCGCGCGCCGCGTCCTCGCCAGGGCGAGCACGACGTCGAGGCCGATGAGATCGCACAGGGCCCGCGGCCCCATCGGGTGAGCGCACCCGAGCCTCATCGCGGCGTCGATGTCCTCGGGGCTCGCGAGGCCGCTCTCGAGCGACTCGATCCCGTGCGAGGGCGAGCCCATGAGGCCAGAGCCCACCACGACGACCCCGCTCGATCGGCGGCGCGGCGGCCTCGGTCGCCGTCGTGAGGGGTTCGCCGCGGCGATCGTCGACTCGACTCATCGCGCTTCTCCTTGCTGTCGGGTCGGTTGCCCGCAAGAGAGATGCGGGCTTTCGTCTTTACAAGTGAAAACGACTAAGCGTCCTCGCCCTCGCCACCACGGACGACGAGCGTGCCTCACACGCCACGCGTCGCGCGAATGAGTGGGCATTATTGGCAGATTGTCGCCCAAAAACGAGGTGGTGCTCGGATTTACGACCGCATTAACAAGTAAACAAGATCGCGACCCGCCGCGGCCGACGCGGCGGCGGGCGTCGGCTCGGCCGTCGGGAGACCGGATCGCGCTTCCGCGCTCGCGCCCACGCGCGGTCGGCGGTATTGGTGGGCGGATGCTCATGGTCTGGATCGGGATCGGGATCGCGGTCGCCTTCGTCCTGCTGATCGTCGTGCGCGCGATGATGGGAGGCGAAGCGACGCCCGCGCCCGCCCAGGCCCCGAAGCCGGCCTCGAAGGCCCCCGCCGCCAAGGCGCCGGCCAAGGCCACGGCCAAGGCCACGGTCGAGTCCAAGAAGGACGACGACCAGGAGCCCGAGGGGACGAAGGTCGCCTCGGTGCCGCCGCCCGCCGTCGGCAAGGGGATCGTGAAGGACGTCGCCATCGAGGAGCAGAAGATGCGGGCCTCGGACAAGAGCGGCCCCGACATCACCATCGACGTGCTCGAGGACGACGACCCCACCGGCCCGATCCCGCTCATCCTCGTCACCGGCGTCGGGCGCACCGACCCCGGCCGGCGCCGCAAGCACAACGAAGACGCCTACCTCGCGCTCCCGGAGCACAACCTCTTCGTCATCGCCGACGGAATGGGCGGCTACGCGGCGGGCGAGGTCGCGAGCGCGCTCGCCACCGAGGTCATCTCCGAGGCGTTCAAGACCTCGACGTTCGTGGGCGACGCCGACCCCTCGCGCCCCAAGCGCGGCGACGAGCTCGTGCTGTCGATCCAGATGGCAAACGAGGCGATCCTCACGCAGGCGCGCGCCAACGAGGCGCAGCACGGCATGGGGACGACCCTGGTCGCGATTCGCTTCTCGCCGAACAAGCAGCGCGCCTACATCGCGCACGTCGGCGACAGCCGCTGCTATCGAATCCGCGGCGACCAGATCCAGCAGATGACGATCGACCACACGCTCGGCGCGGTGGGGATCACCGGGCCGGCGGCGTCCAAGCTGTCGCGCGCCGTGGGCATCGCCGACACCGTGGAGGTCGATCTCACGATCGATCACCCGCACGTCGGCGACCTGTACCTGCTCTGCTGCGATGGCCTGAACAAGATGGTCCCGGACGAGATCATCCGGCAGGTGGTCGCGAAGGACGACGACCTCGATCGCGCGGTCAACGAGCTGGTCGACACGGCCAACGAGCGCGGCGGGCGCGACAACATCACGGTCATCCTGGTGCGCGTCGAGCAGCCGCAGCTCTGAGCCTTCACGGTGGTGCGCCTCGCTCCGCGCGCGCTCGTCGCTGCGCTGGCGCGAAATCGAGGCCGAGTCACCGCGCCCGGAACTCCTCGAGCAGCGTCTCGCAGGCGGTGTAGGGGTCGCTCGCGCCCCTCTCGACGGCGTCGGCGGCGGCGGACATCTCGCCGGCGAGCGAGGCCATAGCGGCCTCGGTGAGGATGTCGCGGAAGAGGGCGACGAGGCGCTCGTGCGCGTGCGCGCGCTGACGCTCGCGGCCCGGCTCGGTCGTGAGCCAGCCGCGGTGCTGCTCGATCGCCGCGCGAAGCTCGTCGACTCCTTCGCCCTTGGCCGCGACCGTCTTGAGGATCGGCGGCGTCCAGCTGCCGTCGGCGCCGAGGCCCGCGTCGGCCGAGGCGCGCGGGGCGTGCGCGACGTGAGAGTGGCTCGCGGGCTTGGCGCCGACGCCGCGGGCGATCTCCTTGCCGAGCGAGATCATCGACTTGCGGTAGCGCACCTGCGCGTCGGCCCCCTCGCGATCGGCCTTGTTCACCGCGAAGACGTCGGCGACCTCGAGGATGCCGGCCTTGTTCGCCTGGATCTCGTCGCCGCCGCCGGGCGGCACGACGACGATGGTCGTGTGCGCGACGCGCGTGACCTCGAGCTCGTCCTGCCCGACGCCCACGGTCTCGAGCAGGATCACGTCGCACCCCCACGCGTCCATCACGCGCACCACGTCGGCCGCCGAGCGCGACAGCCCCCCCATCGCCCCGCGCGTCGCGATGGAGCGGATGAAGACGCTCTCGTCGAGGAAGTGCCGCTGCATGCGGATGCGATCGCCGAGGATCGCGCCGCCGGTGAAGGGGCTCGTCGGATCGACCGCGACGACGCCGACCTTCGCGCCGTCCTTGCGCCAGGCGGCGACGAGCTTGTCGACGAGGGTCGACTTGCCCGCGCCAGGCGTGCCGGTGACGCCGACCACGA
>JAJXTK010000587.1 GCA_021783935.1 Myxococcales bacterium
CGCGCCCGGCCGACCGGCGCGCGCGCTCCCACGAGATGGCGATGAGGACCATGCCCAAGAAGCCCCAGCCGAGCGCCGCGGTGAACGCAGCCATCACCGTGCTCGCGTCGTCTCCCGAGAGCGAGAGCTGCGACAGGAACGCCGTGACGCCGAAGGCGGGGCTCGGCGCCGCGACCAACATGGCCTTCTGCGGCTCGTCGAGGAAGCCTCGCGCGATCGCCGACAACAGCCATGGCACCAGCGTCGACAGCAGCGCGACGGCGACCAGCCACGCGCGCGCCGTTTGGAGCTGAACGGCGCGCTGGCGCGTGCGCAGCCACGCGGCGAAGCCGAAGAGGAAGACCGCGTACATCACCACGTAGGTGCCGAGCACCGCGAGCCCCAGCGTGCCGCCGGTCGGCGCCGCCTCGCCGGGCATCCACCCGAGATGTCTGCGAAGCGCGCCCTGCGAAGCGCCGAACGAGCCGCCGACGAAGCACGCCGCCGCCATCGCGACGATCAGCCCGACGAACAGGAGGACGCCGCGCAGGAGCCCCGGTCCGATCGCGCGCGTGAGCGCCGAGGCGCCGGTGCGCTCCCAGCGCGCGCGCACCAGCCGAGAGGGCACGATCGGTTCGCCCGCGATCATCGTGGCCATCGTGAGCGCGAGCACCAGCGTCACGACCATGCCGATCGCTGCGACCGCAGGGGCGTGCGTCGCCTCCACGCGCAGGCAGGTGAAATCGATCGCGATCGACAGCGCCGTCGCCGCCGCGATGAACCACCGCTTCACCGGCGTCGAGCGATCCTCGCTCGGCCCCGAGAGGTTGGTCGCGGCGACGACGTAGAAGAGCCAGATCGGCAGGCCGAGCGCGACGAGCGGCCACAGGATGAGCCACAGCGCGTAGTCGAGGCCGAACGGCACCGACGCGTAGGCCGACGACCACCAGAACGGGCCGCTCGGCAGGAAGGCCCAGCGGCCGCGAGCGAGACCGCTGCCGAGCGCGGCGGCGGTCGCGAAGAACAGCGGCAGCGAGACGGCGGGCAGCACGATGGCGACCGCGAGCGCGCCTCGCAGCGACTGCGCCCGAGAGGCGAGCGCGAGGCCGAGCCCCACGGCGGCGGCCGCGAACGCCGAGACGTAGACGACGCCGACCGCTAGCTCGGCCGCCCCGACCCCGCCGAACAGGAACGGGATCGCCGCGAGCGGCAGCATCGTCACCGCCTGGATGCCGATCGTCGCGTAGGCCGCGAGGAACTTGCCGCGCGCGACGTCGCGCGCCGAGAGGCTGGTGAGCAAGAGCGGCTCGAGGGTCTTGCCCTCGCGCTCGCTCGCGATCGCAGAGGCCGCCGTCGCCGGGCCGATCAGCGCGACGTACACCAGCAGGACCGCGAGGAAGCCTTGGAAGAGCACCGTGCCGAGCTCCGAGGAGGAGCGGTCGCCGTGGCTCGCCTGACTGCCGACGGCGAGCATCGACAGGCCGACGATGACGATCATCGCGGCCATCGCCCACGGCAGCAGCTGCAGGCGCAGCGACTGGCGCAGCTCGCGCACGAGCAGCGGGTTCGGCTCGCCGCGGAACCCTCCGCCGCGCGGGGCGGGGCGCGCGCGCGTCGAGTGCGGCGCCGGCATCACTGCACCTCTCCGCGCGTGACCTCGAGGAAGATGCGCTCGAGCTCGTTGCGCTCCGGCTCGACGCCGATGAGCGGCACGCCCGCGTCGACGAGCGCCCGGACGAGCGCGGCGAGGGTCGCGTCGTCCCCCTCGTAGGCGATGCCCGCGAGCCCCGCGGCCGCGTCGCCGAGGATCTCGACCTCGATCCCCTTGGGCCCGAGGGCGTCGGAGACCGCGAGCGAGGTGCCGAGCACCCGCAGGCGCGCGCGCCGCTTCTTGGTCGCCCCCTCGCCGCGATCGATCGCGCGGCCGATCGCGTCGACGGGCCCCGCGGCGACCAGGCGCCCCTTCTCGAGGATGCCCACGCTCGTGCACATGTCCGAGAGCTCCGACAGGATGTGGGACGAGAGGAAGATCGTCTTGCCCATTCGCCGAAGCTCGAGGAGCAGATCGCGCATCTCGATGCGCGCGCGCGGGTCGAGATCGCTCGCGGGCTCGTCGAGGATGAGCACCTTCGGATCGTGCAGCAGCGTGCGCGCGAGCTGCAGCCGCTGCTTCATGCCCTTCGACAGCTCGGCGACGAGGCGCTCGCGGAGCGAGCCGAGGTCGGTGAGATCGACGACCGCGTTGACGGTGGTGGTGCGCTCGCCGAGCGGCACGCGGTAGGCGGCCGCGAAGAACTCCAGGTACTCGCCGACCGTGACGCGCTCGTAGACGCCGGGGTTGTCGGCCATGTAGCCGATGCGCCGTCGCACCGCGTCCGGATCGACCGCGACGTCGATGTCGTCGATCTCCACGCGCCCCGCCGAGGGCTCGAGCAAGGTCGCCATCACGCGGATGGTCGTCGTCTTGCCAGCGCCGTTGGGGCCGATGAAGCCGAAGATCTCCCCTCTGCGCACGTGGAAGCTCACGTCGCGCAGCACGGTGCGATCGCCGAAGCGATGGGTGAGGTGGCGCACGCGGATCACAGGTCGCGCTCCTTGCCGCGCGGCCCCTCGCTCTCGAGCGCGCCCTTTCCCTTGCCGCCGCCGAGCCCGATCACCCGCGCGAACACGGTGTCGCGCTCGACGCGGAAGCCCGACTCCTTGCCCGCGGGGCTCGGCGCCTCGATCAGCATCGTCGCGACCGGCACGTCGCTCGGCAGCGCGCGCGCCGCGCCGCCGACCGAGGACTCGACGAGCACGGCCGCCGCGTCGAGCGCCTGCTTGTGCGCGAGCTCCCCCTTCTGCAGCCACGGCTCGGTGCCGGCCGCGGTCGGCGCGCCGCGCGGCGTGATCGAGCGCTCGACCGGCAAGCCGTCGCGCGCGACCACCGAGGCGCCGGGCGCGACGCTCGCGAAGTAGTGCGACTTGGTCGCCGCGCCGACGTACGACGGGTGCAGGATCACGTGCGCGAGCGACCACGGAGTCCGGTTGACGAGCGTGAGGCCACCGCCGCTGCCTTCGAGCACGATGCCCCCCTTGACGTCGAAGGCGGTCTCCTCCTGCACGATCACCGGCTGCCACGGGTGCGCGCGGACGTTGCGGACCGAGACGCCCGCGCGCTCGACGTCGATCATCGCGTTCTCGTCGTAGGGGACGAGCAGGTGCACGCCGTCGATAGGGCGGCGCGCCACGAGCTCGATCGCGCTCGGATCGCCCACGTAGAAGGCGTGGAGCACGCTCGCCGAGCCCTGGGTCGAGCCCCCCGCCACGTCGACGATCTCGAGCTTGCGCACGCGGCCGCGGAAGCCCGTGCCGACCTTGCCGAGCACCACCAGGCCGGCGAACAGCCCGAGCGAGAGCAGGGGCGCGGTGCGCAGCACCGAGAGCGGCTTGCCGAGCTTGCGCGCGCGGCCGAACGCGATCGGCCCCGCGAGCAGCGCGTAGAGGACGACCAGGAGCGCCGCGAGCCCGACCGAGGGCTTGGCCTCGACGCTCGGATCGAGCACCGCGCGCACGGCGTCGTCGTCGTACCAGCGCACGCCGAGCCCCGCGGGGGGCGCGACCAGGCGCAGTCGACGCGCCGTCGCCTTGCGCCAGAGGTCGTAGACGATCTTGCCCGATCTCCGATCGACCGAAGGCGACCAGGGATCGTGGCGCAGCAGCCAGACCTCGCCGAGGCCGAGCGGCGCCACCTCGCCGCGATCGAGCGGGTCGTCGTCGCCGACCAGGCGCCCGCCCGCGAAGGTCGTTCGCTTGGTGCCGACCCCGCTCGTGACGCGCGCCTCGTCGCCGACGAGCGCCTCGAGCGCCGCCGACCGCAGATCCTCCTCGCGCACCACCGCGACGCCGAGCGAGCCGCCCGAGGCGATCCACGCGCTCAGCGCGTCGAGCTCCCGGCCACCGAGCCTCGAGAGCACGTCGCTCGGCGTCATCACGAGCACCGCGCCGCTCCAGCCACCGGCGAAGTCGGCGAGGATCGGATCGCCGCTGTCGCGCGCGGCCTGCACGGTGACGACCGTCGGGATCGGCGCGACGCCCATCGTCGGCGCGGGCGACGGGAGGGGTGGCGCGCCCCGCGGCCCCATGCGCGGCGGCGCGGCGCGCGGCCGCAGCTCCTCGTCGTCGTCGAAGGGGCCGGGCGC
>JAJXTK010000030.1:0-7678 GCA_021783935.1 Myxococcales bacterium
CGCCACCACGAGCGCGGTCACGGCCAGCAGCGAGGCGCCGCGAGAGGTCACGCGCTCCTGGCTAGGCGCGCGCCGCGGCGGACGAAACCCCCGCCCCGGGCGAGGGCGTGCGGAAGCCAAGTCTCCGCACGTGGCATCCCAATCCGGCGGTTGACCGCGGGGCTCTGCGCGTCGAACGTGTGCCCCCGGCTCGCCGGGTGAAGGTCCGCCCCCCCGTGTGCGGATGAGTGAGCGAGCAACGAGGAGTGACCATGGCCGGCAAGAACGTCGTGATCGTGACTGACCAGAACTTCGAGTCCGAGATCCTCAAGAGCGACAAGCCCGCGCTCGTCGACTTCACGGCCACCTGGTGCGGCCCCTGCAAGCAGATCTCCCCCATGATCGAGGAGATCGCCAACGAGACGGTCGGGGTGATCAAGGTCGCCAAGCTCGACATCGACGACGCGCCGAACACCGCCGTCAAGCTCGGCATCCGCGGCGTGCCGACCATCGTCGCCTTCAAGGGCGGCAAGGAGGTCGCGCGGCACGTCGGCGCCGGTACCAACAAGGCGAAGCTCCGCGCGCTAGTGGGCTGAGCGACCATCGCGACCGGCGAAGGGCCCCGCGCCGCGGCGTGGCGGCCCTCTTGGCGTTCGTCTTACGGCGACGCGCTCAGCGTGACGGGCGGGCGCGCAGGATCTCGTAGATCGCGTCCTTGAGCCGCAGGCGCTCCTTCTTCAGCGCTTCGAACGACAGATCGTCGATGGGCACGTCTCGTTCTTCGAGCGCGACCACTTCGTCGTTGACCGCGTGGTAGTCCTCGAAGAGCCGAGAGAAGCGCGCGTCTCGGGCGCGGAGCTCCTCGAAGGACGGCGCGTGCTCGGGGAACTCGTGGGCGAGGTCGTGCGGGTCGACAATCATGGCAGCGACTCCCTGTGGCTCGCGGCGTTTCGCGTCGTCGCGAGGGTTGCACCAGAGGCGCGCTCGCCGGCGTCGCGCGTTGCGCGTGGGCGTCGTCCCCCTGGGCGGGAGGGGCGGCGTCGGCGCGGCCCGCGGGCGGCGACGAGGCGGTGCTTGCGCAAATGGTGACACTCTTCGCGGGCAGCGAAAGGGGCTTGCTTCGGGCCGGGGGTATCGCACGGGGAGTGGTCCGACCGGTCGTCGTCGCGCCGAGGTTTGCGGCGTCCGCGGCCTCCGCTGCGAGACCGGCAACGTCGCGCGCTCGGCGAGCGCCAACGCGACGACCTTCGCGTCGCCGGCGCGCGTGAAGCCGCTCATCCCAACGGTCATGCCGTCGCGGATGTGCAGCGCCGCCTCTTCGGCGCCCACGACTCGGCCCCAGAGCGACCTGAGCTGAATCCGATCTCGGTACCTCGCGCCTTCCTGATCCGCTTCGAGAGCCGGGATCCGAACGCACCGAGAACGGCTCGCCGCGCGAGCGCGACCGTGGGCATGACACGCGCGAATTCACGCCAATTCAATGAAGCGCCCGAAAGCGCATCACGGCGGGGGCCGCGCCTACGCCTCCCCGGTGTCCGCTCGCGAAGGATCGCGCACGGCCTCCTCGCCGACCTGGGACGCGAGCGCTTGGATCGAGAGCGCCTCCTGCCGAGCCTGCTCGGGGCCGAGCCCGGGCGCGCGCAACGCCCGCTGGCGCAGCAGAAACCGGATCGCTTGCCGACGCCCCACCGCCTGCGACGCCCCCGTCTCCTCGGCGACGATCTGCCCGCAGCGCAGCGCGCACCGCATGCCGCCGCAGGGACCGAGGCCGAGCCGCGTGCGCCGCGCCACGTCCGAGACCGTGCGCGCGTGCTCCTCGCGGATCACGTGGCGGACCTCCGCCTCGAGCACCGGCTCGCACGCGCACACCGCGCGCGCCTCGGCCGGCGCGTCGACGATGCGCGCGACTAGCCGCTCGGCCCGCTCGCCGTGGCGGTAGATCGCGCGGCGCGCCGCGATCGGAGAGATCTCTGCGCGCTCGGCGAGCGCGAACGCGTCCGGGATGGTCGTGCCGCCCGGCAGGCTCGCGACGTGCGTCGTGCAGCGGGCGTCGACCCCGAGCACCCGGGCGAGCTCGTCGCTCATCTGCTCGGCGAACGCGCGGTAGCTCGCGAGCTTGCCGCCGATCATCGAGTAGAGGCCGCGCACGCCGCCGCGCGCCTCGCTCGCGTGGTCGACGATCTCGTGCTCGCGCGAGAGCGTGTCCTCGTTGGGGCCGTAGGCCCAGAGCGTCGGGCGCACGCCGGTGTAGATCGAGGTGATGCGCGCGCGCCGGATCGGCGGGAAGACGCGCGCGATGGCCTGCACGAGGTAGCGGACCTCGTCGGCCGTCGGGCGCACGTCGTCGAGATCGCCGTAGTAGTCGTCGTCGGTGGTGCCGAGCACGCTGACGTTCTGCCAGGGCTCGAGGAAGACCTGGCGGCCGTCGATCGCGTTCACCGCGATGGCGTAGTTGGTCAGCCGTCGATCGAAGACGAGGTGAATCCCCTTGCCTGGCCGCACGCGCAAGGGGACCCCGGCGAGCGCGCCCGTCAGCGGCCCCCACGCGCCCGACGCGTTCACCACCAGCTTCGCGCTCGTGGTCGAGACCGTGCCGCCGAGCGCGTCGCGGTGCCGCACGCCGATCGCGCGGCGGCGCGGCCCGTCCTGCTCGAGCAGGATCTCGACCACCTCGGTGTGCACGTGGATCGAGGCGCCGTGCTCGCGCGCGTCGAGCGCGTTCAGCGCGCACAGGCGCGCCCCGTCGGTGCCCCACTCGTCGAAGGCGAGGCCGCCGGCGAAGTCGCCGACCAGCCCGGGCTCGAGCTCCGCGAGCTCGTCGGCGGTGAGGCGCACGTGGGGCTTGCCGTGCTTGAGCGGGACGTAGTCGTCGTAGGCGCGGAAGAAGGCGTCGGCGAGATCGAAGTAGATCCTGCGCGCGAGGTTGCCCCCCGCGAACGGCATCACGAACGGGATGCGGAAGAGCAGGTGGGGCGCGATGCGCTGGATGTAGCCGCTGTCGCGGCACGAGTCGCGCGTGACGCTCGGGTGCGTGAGCAGGTAGCGCACGCCGCCGTGGATCATGCCGCTCGAGTTGCCGCTCGCGCCGAAGGCGAGGTCGTTCTTCTCGAACAGCGCCACGCGCACGCCGCGCAGCGCGAGGTCGCGCGCGACCCCCGTTCCGTTCACGCCGCCGCCGATGATCGCGACGTCGACGTCGGTCGCACGCTCGCGCAAGGAGCTCGCTCGGGGCGCCATTTCGACGGCGAGTACCGCGTCCGGACGGGCCCGTCGACCGAGCGGGGCCGTCGTCGGCTGCTCCTCGGAATGCGCGGCGCCCTCGCGGGTTGTTGCAGGCAGGCGGGCGCTTCACCCCGCCGGTCACCCAGCCATGCGCGCACTCCGCCTGCGACTGCTCCCGGTGCTCATCGTCGTCCCCCTGGCCCTCGCCGGCGCGACCGGCTGCCAGCGGCTCAGGTCGTCTCGGCCCGACGCCTCGGGGGCGTCCGCCGCGGCGAAGACCCAAGGTGCGGCCGTGCCGCAGATCCCCCCGCCGTTCTCGTCGCCGGTGGTCACGGGCACGCCCGACGTGGCGACGCTCGTCGCGAAGGTGAAGCCCGCGGTCGTGAACATCACCACGATCCAGAAGACGCGCCTCCGACGCCCGATGGACGAGATGGATCCGTTCGGCTACTTCCAGCACCGCTTCGGCTACCGCCCCGGTCCCGACCAGGTCATGCGGCAGAAGGCCCTCGGCTCGGGGTTCATCATCGACGGGGCTGGGCACGTGGTCACCAACGCCCACGTCGTCGAAGGGGCCGACGAGGTGCGCGTGAAGCTCGCCGACGATCGCGAGTTCGACGCGAAGGTCGTCGGCCGCGACCAGCGGATCGACCTCGCGCTGCTCCAGCTGCAGGACGCCCCCAAGGATCTGCCTGCCGCCTCGCTCGGTGCGAGCGACGCGCTGCGCGTCGGCGAGTACGTGGTCGCCATCGGCAACCCCTTCGGCCTCGGCCACACCGTCACGATGGGCATCGTCAGCGCCAAGGGGCGCTCGATCGGCGCGGGCCCCTACGACGACTTCATCCAGACCGACGCCTCGATCAACCCGGGCAACAGCGGCGGCCCGCTCTTCGATCTCCAGGGGCGCGTCGTCGGCATCAACAGCGCCATCAACCCGAACGGCCAGGGCATCGGCTTCGCGATCCCGATCGACATGCTCGAGCAGGTGCTGCCGCAGCTCTTGGCCACCGGGCACGTCGAGCGCGGCCGGCTCGGCGTCGCCTTCCGCGCGATCGATCCGCACCTCGCCAAGAAGCTCGATCTCGACGGCGAGCACGGCGCCTACGTCGCGCAGGTCGAGCCGGACAGCCCGGCCGACCGCGCCGGCATCCGGCAGGGGGACGTGATCACCAAGGTCGAAGGCAGGGACGTCGCGCACGCCGAGGAGCTGCCGCGCATGGTCGCGCTCCGCGCGCCGGGGACGAAGCTCTCGATCGAGGTGCTCCGCGACGGCAAGCCGCGGCGCTTCGAGGTCGAGCTCGGGCGGATGCGCGAGGCGCAGCGGAGCGTCGACGACGAGCAGCCGAGCGACTGACGCGCGCCCCCCCCGTTGCGCGTCCGCGGACGTGCGTTACCTGTGATCTCGTCGATCGAGACGACGTCGAGCAAAGGGAGCGCACCGGTGCACGGCACCGCGGCGGCTCCTCGCAGCTCGCGAGTCGTCACGAGCCGGCCCCTTCGAGGGTCCCGGGTGCGCTGTTGCACCCGCAGGAGCCTCGGACGGTCACACCCGTACGTCGGCCATTGCCGACGGTGCCGCCTGTCGAGGAGTTCGTCGCCATGCTCGTCGCGCAACGTTGGGATCCCTTCACCGAGCTCAATCGCCTGTTCGAAGGCGCGCCGCCGCGGGCGCGCGCCCTGCGCTTCCCCGTCGACGTCTACGAGGAGGGGGACTCGCTCGTGGTCGAGGCGGAGATCCCCGGCCTGCGCGCCGAGGAGATCGACGTCACCATCCACGAGGGGGTGCTCACGATCGCCGGCGATCGCAAGCCGCCGAGCTCACGCACCGAGGCGCGCCATCACCTCGTCGAGCGCACGTACGGCGAGTTCCGCCGCGCCTTCGTGCTCCCCGACACCATCGATCCCGAGAAGATCGACGCCAAGATGGCCGACGGCGTGCTCGTCGTGCGGCTGTCGAAGAAGGTCGAGGTCAAGCCGCGCAAGATCGCCGTCAACGTGGGCGGCGGCGCGAGCGCGTAGCACCCGCGACCTCGGCGGCGAGCCCCGGCGTCGCCGAAGGCGCAGGCCGCGAGGGGGGCGTTCGGCATCGAGCGGCCGCCCCCCGCGCGCGAAGACCGCCTCGCGTCACCTGGCGCGACGACGCCGGGCCCCGAGCAGCGCGAGCGCGAGGGCCGAGAGCGCGACGCCCTCGCCGGATCCCGTCGCGCCGCCGAAGCCGCAACCGCCGCTCGAGGTGCTCTGCGCCGCGGGCGTGCTCGCCACGCACTTTCCCGTGTCGTCGCAGAGCGTGCCCGCCTGGCACTCGGCGCTCGAGCCGCACGAGGTCGCGCACGTGGCGCTGCCGGGATCGCAGAGGTAGGGCGCGCAGGGCTGGGCCGTGACCCCGTCGGCGCCGATCGCGGAGGCGCCGTCGGCGCTGCAGCTCCCGGTCGCCGGCGCGCACCCGCCGCTCTTGCACGCGAAGCTCGGTTGGCAGTCGGACTGCGCGGCGCACGCCGTCTTGCAGGCGCTGGTGGCCGTGTCGCAGAGGAAGCCCCCGGGGCACGGCGAGCTCTTCGGCGTGCTGCAGCTCCCCGCGCCGTCGCACTTGCCGACCGAGAGCGTGCCGCCCGCGCAGCTCTGCTCGCAGGAGGTCTCCGGGCCGTGCGCGAAGCCGACGCACTTGGTGCGATCCTTGGAGCCGTCGCACGCGAGCGCGCTGCAGACGTCGGCGCCCGTCGGGCAGGCCGAACGCGCGCCCGACGCGGTATGCGGCGCGCCCGAGACCGCGCTGCACGTGCCGGCCCCGCCAACGACGTCGCACGCCTCGCACTGGCCGGAGCGGCCAGCCGACGCCACGCCCCGTCGAACCCCGAACGCAAAGGGCCCGCCTCCTCTCGGAGCGCGGGCCCTGGCGCAGTCGCGTGTCGCCGAGCTTCGACTCAGGCCTTCGCGCCGCCGGTCGCCTGCTGCTGCAGCTGCTGGAGGAAGCGCGCGATCCCCTGCGCCCGCTCCTGCGCGAACTGCTTCACCTGTGCGTTCTCGGCGCGCACCAGCGTGTTGAGGAAGCGCGTGACCTTCTCGATCTGCCGCGACTGCCAGAGCGCCTCGAAGTAGTTGTTCGCGAGGCGCACGTCGGTGAGCATCTTCGACTCGTGCGGCCGCAGCAGCTTCTCGACCTCGTCGAGCTTGCCGAGCTGGCCGTAGAGCGACGAGAGCGACAGCAGCGACATCGGGTCGTTCGAGTCGCGCTCGACCGCCTTCTTCGCGAACACGAGCGCCCTTTCGCGCGTGGCCTCGTCGTTCACGTACACGGCCTGGAGCGCGATGTACGGCGCCGCGAACTTCTGCTGCTTGTCGCTGTTCGCGAGCTCCTCGAGCGCCTTGTCGGCCTCGTCGGCGCCCTTCTGCGCCTTGATCATGGCGTGCAGCCCGACCCACGCGTCGAGGAAGTTGCCGGCGAGGTCGATCGCCTTGCGGAGCGTCTCCTCCTGCTTCGCCGCGTCCTGCTTCTCCTCGTAGACCTTCGAGAGGTGCAGCAGCGGAACCGGGCTCTCCTTGGCGAGGTTCGCGGCGCCCTTGAGCGTGCCCTCGGCCTTGTCGAACTTCTTGAGGTTCGTCTGCACGATGCCGAGGCGCAGCCAGTCGTCCGCGTCGCCGCCGCGCGCGACGATCTTGCCGAGCACCTGCTCGGCCTTCTCGTGGCGCTCGTGCTTCATCAGCTCGAGCGCGAAGATGCGCGCCTTGTTCGCGTCCTGCGGATCGGCCTTGTGCCCCTCTTCGAGCGCCTTGAGCAGGTCCTCGACGCCGATGAGGATCGGGCGTCCCTCCTGGTCTTGCACCTGCACCGCCGGGCCGTTGAACCCGAGCAGCTTCCACATCTGCTCCTGCGTGAGGGCGACCGGCCCCTCGACCACGGGCTTCGGCAGCGGCTCGCCGTCGGGGCCCAGCGGGATCAGCACCATGGCGCCCGGAGGCAGCGCACCCCCCTGGAAAGCGGTCGGAGGCGCGAGGATCGCCGCGCCCGACGGGCGGAAGGCTTCCGGAGTCTGCGACGCGCCGCCGATGTCGTTGTTGTCTTCCGTAGTCGCCATGGTGATCTCCTCGATGCTCGTGCGCCGTGGCGCTCGGGCGGGGGCGGCAACCTAGCAACGAACGCCGGCCACGGCCACGCCGGAACGCCGACGCGCCATCGCGCCGCGTCAGGGCGGCGAGGCGGCCTCGATGAACACCTGAACGTTCGACGTCCCAGCGCCCCTCGCCGGATCCCAGATCGTCGCGCTCGCGACGCCGCCGGTGTGCGCGTAGCGGACGACGGCCTGCGCGATGGCCTCCGCGCGCTCCTTGCTGCGCCGGCTCCCCGCGTCGCCGGCAGCATCGGGCGCGACCGCGATCGAGACGCGCTGCCCCGGGTGCGCAAGCAGCCACGCGGCGATCGCGCGTAGATCTCCGGTCGAGCCCTTGGCCACGCGCGCGCCGTCGAAGGCCAAAGGCCGGG
>JAJXTK010000030.1:7688-18172 GCA_021783935.1 Myxococcales bacterium
GCGAGCTCGAGCATCCTGGGCTTGCCGAGCTCCGCCCGCTCGGTCGCCAAAGGCGGCGCGGACGCACCGGGAGGCGGCGCGTCGGGGCACCCGTCGTCGTCGTCGATGCCGTTGAACGTCTCGGGCTCGTCGGGGCACCGATCGATCGCGTCGAGGAAGGTGTCGCCGTCGCGATCGCGCTCCGGGCAGCCGTCCTCGTCCTCGTAGCCGTTCGCGGTCTCGGCTTCCTGCGGACACTTGTCGATCGCGTCGGGGATGCCGTCGGCGTCGCTGTCGATCGGCGCCGGCTCGGTGGTCGGCGGCGGGCTGGCGGCGCCGTCGTCCGGGCAGCCGTCGTGCGGGTGCAGCCCCTTGCCGTCCTCGGGCAGGCCCGGGCACTCGTCGACGCCGTCGGGCACGCCGTCGTCGTCCTCGTCGAGGATCGTCGGCGCGAAGGTGAGCCCCAGCACGCCGCGCAAGCGCGGGACGCCGAGCGCGCGATCGAGGCCCGTCTCGGCGCCGAAGAAGAACGAGACGTCGCGCGTGACGTCGTAGCGCGCCGAGGCGCCGACCAGCACCGGCGAGACGCGCGCGTCCGACAGCAGGCGCATCGGCCCCGCGCCGATCTCGCCGTGCGCCTCGAGGTTCCACAGCCAGCGCTTCGACGCCGCGGCGCTGAGGAAGATCGGGCGGAGGCCGAGCGTGACGCCCCACGGCACCGCGTCGCCGATCGTCACGTCGTAGAGCGTGTGCTGGGCCGTGCGAAGCCGGTAGCCGAGCTCGAAGGTCGCGATCAGCGTGTGCAGGTAGTCCCAGCTCGCGAGGGCTCGCAGGTCGATCTGCGCCGCGGAGTCCGAGAGGAACGAGGCGCGATCGCCGGTCGGCAGCGTGAGCCTGCCGAGCAGCCCGAGCGACCAGCCGCCGAGCTCGTCGCGTCCCGGCGCGCGCAGCACCGTCTTGCCTGTCAGCGCGAGATCGCCGATCCCCTGGCTCGCGGGGGCGACGCCGTCGGTGAGCGAGGAGGCCTCGCCGCCTTGGCCGAGCAGCATCGGCATCGTGACGCCGACGACGGTGCGACGCCCGAGGCCGACCGCGATGGTCGGATCGAAGACCAGCTGCGAGCCGACGACCGTGCGCGGCACGATCGATCCGTCGACGACGTCGTTCGCCTCGAGCGTCGGCGTCGCGTAGGAGAACCACCCGCCGAACTGCCACTGGCCGCAGCCGGGCGTCGCGAGGGGCTCGGTCGCGAGCGTGCCCGCCGCGTCGGTCGACGGACGGAAGCTGCGCAGATCGACGTCCGCTGCGCCTGCCGCTGGGAGGGACGCGAACAGGACCCCACTCAGGGCGCCGAGCGCGAAGCCGTGTCGCAGGAGCAAGCTCTACCTCTTGGCGCTGGTGCGGGGCCGGCGCCGTGACGACGCTCAGAACGCGAAGCGGACGAAGACGCTGGCGCGGCCCGTGATGAAGGTACCGACGGCCGTCTCCGGCGGCGAGCTCCGCAGTGGTACGAAGCCGACGAGCCGGTTCTGGGTCGGCTGCCCCGCGGGCCCCGCCGTGTAGCTCGGTTGCGTCTTGCAGGACTGCGCGCCGCCGAGCTCCCAGCCCCCGGTGCACTGCGCCGCCTGCTGGATCATCGGGCGCACGTCGCCCGGGACGGCGATGAGCGCGCCGAGCCCGAGGCCGATCTGCAGCTGGTCGCCGAGCGGAACGGCGATGCGGATCTCGGGCACGACGAACGGGACGGCCTTGTTCACCGGCTCCGCGTAGGTCGGCCCGGGTTGCAGGGGCCGCTGCATGTACAGGCCGCTGCTGGTCGGCCTCGCGGTGCCCGTGGCGGACCTCGGATCGAGGTCGTCGACGACGATGCTGCCGTCGCGCTCCTCGCGCACCTTCGCGAGGATCGCGCCTGCCACGAGGCCGCCGGTGATGATCACGGGCCGACGAACGAACGCGTACGCGATGCCCACGCCGAGATACGGACCGCTGAACTGCACCGTGTCGGTGAGGTCGGCGCTGAGCTTCAGGCTGTTCTCGCCGTAGGTCGGCGTCGCGCGCGAGTTCGACATCTTCAGGTACGTGTACCCGAGCTCCAGCTCCACCTCGAGGCCGGGGAGGAACTCGTAGCCCGCGCGCGCGCCCCCCATGAAGCCCCACGGCTTGGTGCGGGCGTAGCAAGTGGTGCCGGGCTGGCTGCAGCTCGCCTCGTAGTCGCCGTTGAAGGAGCTCGCGAGCATCCCGTCGCCGACGAGCGCCACCGAGATCGGGTAGCGACGCCCCTTGGACCAGAACGGCGAGTTCTCGTCGCGATCGAGCTTGAGCTTCAGGTTCAGCTTCTTGCCGGCCTCGATCTCGAGCTGCTTGGTCTGCCCGAAATACCCGTCGGCGGCGACGTCGACGATGTGCTTGCCGGCGCGCACGCGGCCGTCCCAGACCCCCTGCGTGACGGGCACGCCGTCGAGCACGATGTTGCCGGTGATCGGCTCGGGCTCGACGCGCAGCTCGGAGGCGAGCGTCTCGAGCGACAGGCGCAGCGGCGTGCTCTTGTCGACGTCGATGTTCACCACCGTGGGCTGCGTGCCGAGGTTCCCCTCGCCGCGCAGGAGCACGACGTGCGGCCCCGGCGCGATCGCGCCCGAGTACGGCGTCTTGCCCACCACCGCGCCGTCGATCTCGACGTCGGCGACCCCCCCCCGCTCCTCGACGACCGTGATGCGGCCGGCGCGCGCGAGCGGATCGAGCTGCGCCTGTACCTGGAGCGTGCGACCGCCGACGAGCTGCGGGCGCCCTTCGTAGGTCGCGTAGCCCTCTTTCGAGACCTTCACGATGCTCGTGCCGATCGGCACGAGGATCTTGTCCTTGAGTGGCGTCTTGCCGCGCTCTTTGCCATTGACGACGACGGTGGCGCCGTCGACGTTCGCGGCGATCTCGAGGTAGCCGGTGAGCGTCTTGAGCTCGACGATCGCCTGATCGGCCTGCTGCTTGTCTTCGGGCTTGAGCTGCGCGCCGAACTCCCCCAGCAGCCGCTGCCACATCAGCAGCGCCTCGTCGTAGCGACCGAGCTCGCGCAGGCAGATGGCCGAGTTGCGCACCGCGCTCTTCTTGGGCAGCAGTCGAATCGACTCTTCGAACTCCGCGAGCGCCGCGTCCCAGGCCTTCTCCTGGGTGAGCTTCACGCCGCGCATGAAGTGCTCCGTCGCCTGCCGCTCCTTCTCGGGGTCGTCGCCGCTCGGCGTCGCGGAGCTCGAAGGGGCGGGTGCGCTGCTCGGAGCCGCGCTCGCCGCGGGCGCCGTCGCGTCGCTGGGCGCTGCGCGCGCGACGAGCGGCGCTGCGAGCGACAGCGCGAGGACGGAAGCGAGGGCGTGGTGGACGGTGGTGCGGCGCATGCGAGGCGGCTCCCGGCGGCGATCCGACGGCGGCAAGCGGTAGCGAGCCTACCGCAATGCGGCTCAGCCGCGCCGCAAATGAAGAGCTACCCGCGTGGCCCCGTCCCCGAGCTGCCGTCGCGCGCGAGCGCCCGACGAGCGGCCTCAGTCGAAGGTGTTCGTGATGACGGGCTTCGGCTTGTCGGGGGGCGGGGGCGCAGCGGTCTTCGGCGCGGCCGCCGTCGGTGCGGGGGGCGTGTCGCCCGCCGCGGGCTTGGACGTGGGCGCAGCCGGCGTCGGGGAGGCCGCCTTCGGCTTGGGCGCCGCGACCACCTGCTCGCCCTTCGCGAAGTCGATCTGGTCGGGGATCGTCCCGCCGTCCTGGAGATACACCTTCTGCACGAGCGGCTGATCGTGCGGCGGCTCGATGGCCACGATGAACGCCGCGCCGTCGAGGCCCGTGAGGGCGAGCTTGCCGTCCTTGACCTTGTCGGTGACGTCCTCGCGTCCGAGCTTGATCTTCGAGCCCTTCGGGAACTTCAGCGGCAGCAAGACCGTCGTGGGCTCCTCGGGGGGCGCCGCGGCCGCCGGGGTGGTCGCGGCGCTCGCGGACGCGGTCGGCGGCTCCTTCGGCTCGGCCGCGGCGGCCTTGGCCTCCGCGCCCTTCGCGTGATCGCCGGCGAGCTTGGTCGCCGCGAAGATCCCGCCGCCGACCAGCACCGCGAGGAGGGCCACCGCGGCGAACACGAGCGGCGCCTTCGACGACGACCTCGGAGTCTCTTGCGTGCGCGTCGCGCTCGGCTGGCTCGAGGTGAAGTTCGCGTTCGAGATCGCCGACTGGACGATCTCGGCGCGCGGCTGCACGTTGCGCCGCTGCGCCTCCTCGACGCCGAGGAGCGCGTCGGGGTTGAGCGTGAGCGAGCCCTGCGTGAAGGGCGCGAGCGCCTGCACCAGCGCCATCGCCGAGGGCATGCGCTGGCTGACGTCGCGCTGCAGGCAGCGGTGGACCACCTGCGCGAGCTCCGGCGGCACCCACGGCGCGAGATCCTGCAGCGGCATCACGTCCCGCGAGCAAATCGAGAGGATCAGCGCGCCGAGCGTGTCGCAGTCGCCCCACGGCGTGCGCCCCGTGAGCGCCTCGTAGAGGCACATGCCGAGCGACCAGATGTCGGTGCGCCCGTCGATCGTCTTGAGCCCCTGCGCCTGCTCGGGCGACATGTAGAGGGGCGTGCCGAGCATCGAGCCCGTCTTGGTGAGCGCGGCCCCTTCGTTGGACGAGAGGGCGTCCATGGTCTGCTTCGCTATGCCGAAGTCGAGGATCTTCACGACCGCGTCGCCGCTCTCCTTGGCGGTCATGAAGATGTTGGCGGGCTTGATGTCGCGGTGGACGATGCCCGCCTCGTGCGCCTTGCCGAGGCCCATCGCTGCCTGCGCGATCACGCGCGCCGCGCCCGGGGCGTTGATCGCGCCGACGCGCGCGATGGTGTGCTCGAGGTCCTCGCCCCGCAGCAGCTCCATGATGATGAAGGGGAAGTTCGTGCCGGGGTCGACGCCGGTGTCGTAGACCTGCACGATGTGCTCGCTCTCGATCGCCGCCGACGCCTTGGCCTCCTTGAAGAAGCGCGCCGTCAGCCCCGCGTCCTCGGCGAACTCGGGCTTGAGCAGCAGCTTGACGGCGTAGCGCTTGCCGAGGTGGTTGCGCGCCTCGTACACCGCGCCCATGCCGCCCTGCCCGAGCAGGCGCGTCAGCTCATACTTCTCCGCGAGGACCCGCCCCTCCATCGTCACATCGGACATCGTTCGGCTCCCGCGCTCCAGAGCTCCCCCGGAGCCTTCGATCGGCGACGAACGATCTTGGAGGCGCCGCTCCCTCGCCGCAAGGCGCCATTGTCGGAGCAGGGCGACCGCGGCAGGGGATCGGCCGGTCTCGGAGAAGCTCCAGAGCCCGGCAGGGTCATCGCGACCGCGCGCCGAGCCGCGCGCGGCAGGGCCTTCAACGCGCGGACGACCAGCTCGTGCGTGACCCGCGCGAGGGGCGATCCCGACGTCCGTTCCAGACGGCCTCGCGACACTCGGTCGCACCGCTCGGCCCCTTGGACGACGTCGTGCGCGGCGATCGCCTCGCCGCGGGGGCCCCTCGCGGCTGCCGCTCCCAGGTGGACTTTCGGCGGGGGTCCTGGTACACGCGCCGCGCGTCGAGGCCGGCCCCGACCGGTCCGACCCCGACAAATCCCGTCGCACCGCGTGCGCGAGGCACACTCACGATGGCTCTCTTCTCCGGCGACGTGCTCCAGGGCTCGATCGCAGACGCGTTCGGCGCCTCCGGCGGCGTGACCGTCGACCTCGACCCGACGTTCCTCGGGCAGGTCGTCCTGTTCGTCCTGCTGTTCCTGATCCTTCGGCCGCTGCTGTTCACGCCCATGCTCCGCCTCTTCGACGAGCGCGACAAGCGCATCGAGGGGGCCAAGAACGAGGCGCGCGCGATGTTCGCCGAGGCCGACGCGATGATGGGCCGCTACGAAGAGGAGCTCGTGGCCGCCCGCCGCGCCGCGGGCGCCGAGCGCGACAAGAAGCGCCTCGAGGGGCAGCGTCAGGAGCAGGTGATCCTCGCCAAGGTGCGCGCCGAGACCAACGCGATGGTGGACGAGGGGCGCGCGCGCATCGCGAAGGACGCCGAGACGATTCGCAAGGAGCTCGGTCAGACCGCGTCCGCGCTCGCGCGCGACATGGCGAGCCGCGTGCTCGGGCGGGAGGTGTGAGCATGCGCAAGAACCGGATCCGGCGCCTGCTCGAGCAGCTCCTCGGCGATCGCCGACGTCGCATGGCCGTGCTCGGCGGCGTGGCCTTCGCGCTCTTGGTCCCCGCGGTGGCGCTCGCGCAGACGCCCCCCCCGGTGCACGCGCAGCCCGCGCCGGCGGCGCCGCTCGCCGAGGGCGAGCACGCGGGCGAGCCCGCCGAGGCGCACGAAGGCCACGCGCTCGCGCCGTTCAACTTCGCGGACTTCACCCGCTTCGATCAGGAGAAGCGGGCCGAGGCCGCCGGCGAGGGGCACCACCCGCCCGTCATTCCCTTCATCTACCTCGTCATCAACGCCGCCATCCTCTTCGGCGCCTACTACTACTTCGGCAAGAAGCCGGTCTCCGAGGGGCTCGCCGCGCGTCGCCAGACCGTCGCCCGCGAGCTCGACGACGCGGCCAAGGTCAAGGCCGAGGCCGAGGAGCGGCTCGCCGAGTACAAGGAGCGGCTCGCGGCGATGGACAAGGAGCTGCAGACGATCCGCGAGGAGATCCTCGCCTCCGGCGACAAGGAGCGCGACCGCATCGTGAAGGAGGCCGAAGAGAAGGCCGAGCGCATGCAAAAGGACGCGCAGTTCCTGCTCGAGCAGGAGATGAAGCAGCTGCGCAACGAGCTGGTCCGGCACGCCGTCGAGGCGGCGACCGCGGCGGCCGAGGACGTGCTGCGCAGCAAGCTCTCCGCGACGGACCACGATCGGCTCGCCGACGAGTACCTGGCCCAGATCCCCACGGTGAAGCCCGCCGGCGCGCCCAAGCAGGGAGGTGTCTCGTGATCGGCCGCGTCGTCGCGAGGCGCTACGCCCGCGCGCTCATCGAGCTCGGCGAGGAGCACAAGAACCTCGAGGCCATCGTGAGGGACTTCGCGAGCCTCGCGGAGACCATCGAGACGAGCGCGGAGCTGCGCGCGGTGCTCGACAACCCGCAGATCTCCCGCGCCGCCCGCAAGGCCGTGCTCGAGGAGCTCGGCCAGAGGCTCGGGGTCACGGCGACCACGAAGAACACCCTCGGCCTGCTCGCCGACAACGGCCGCCTGCGCTCCATCCCCTCGATCGCGGCCTCGCTCCGCGAGGAGGCCGATCGCCGCTCCGGCGTCGTGCGCGCGCACGTGCGCAGCGCGACGGCGCTCTCGGACGTCTACGTCTCGAAGCTCACGGCGGCCCTCGAGGCTCGCTTCCAGAAGAAGGTCGTGGTGGTGCGCGAGGTCGACCCCTCGCTGCTGTCCGGTGTGGTCACGCGCGTCGGCGACACCATCATCGACGGCTCGCTGCGTGCCCGGCTGAACGAGCTGAAGAGCGCGCTCGCCCCCCAGTGATTTCGAAAGTCTGCTGAACCCCTCGAAGAGGCCCGACCGATGCAGCTCCGCGCCGAAGAAATCAGCCAGATCATCAAGAAGCAGATCGCCAACTACGAGAAGGCCGCGCAGGTCGCCGAGACCGGCACGATCCTCACCGTCGGCGACGGCATCGCGCGCATCTACGGCCTCGAGGGCGCCATGGCCGGCGAGCTGCTCGAGTTCCCCGGCGACCTCTACGGCATCGTCCTCAACCTCGAGGAAGACAACGTCGGCGCCGCGGCCTTCGGCGGGGTCGAGCACATCAAAGAGGGCGACTGGGTCAAGCGCACCGGTCGCATCGCCGACGTCCCGGTGGGCGAGGCGCTCGTCGGGCGGGTGGTGAACACCCTCGGCCAGCCGCTCGACGGCAAGGGGCCGATCGAGTCGCCGCACCGCCGCCGCATCGAGGTCAAGGCGCCCGGCATCATCCTGCGCCAGCCGGTCAAGGAGCCGCTGCAGACCGGCCTCAAGGCGATCGACTCGATGATCCCGATCGGCCGCGGCCAGCGCGAGCTGATCATCGGCGACCGCCAGACCGGCAAGACGGCCGTCGCGATCGACACGATCATCAACCAGAAGGGGCAGGGGGTGCACTGCTTCTACGCCGCCATCGGCCAGAAGCAGTCGACCGTCGCGCAGGTCGTCGACAAGCTCTCGCAGTACGGCGCGATGGAGTACACGACCATCGTGGCCGCGACGGCCTCCGAGATGGCGCCGCTGCAGTTCCTCTGCCCGTACACCGCCGTCACGATGGGCGAGTACTTCCGCGACACGGGGCGCGCCGCGCTCTGCATCTACGACGACCTGTCGAAGCACGCGGTGGCCTACCGCCAGCTGTCGCTCTTGCTGCGCCGCCCGCCCGGGCGCGAGGCGTACCCGGGCGACGTCTTCTACCTCCATAGCCGACTGCTCGAGCGCGCCGCCAAGATGGGCGAGCGCCGCTACGTCGTCCCGAAGGGAACCTCGGTGCCCAAGGGCGACCTCGCCTTCCGCGGCGCCGACGGCAAGGTCCACGTCGGCGACGAGGGGCTGCACGCGGCGAAGGAGGCGCTCAAGGCGCCCGAGTACGCGAGCCACGAAATCGTGAAGGACGAGTGGTCGGGCGGCTCGCTCACGGCGCTGCCGATCATCGAGACGCAGGCGGGCGACGTCTCGGCGTACATCCCGACCAACGTCATCTCGATCACCGACGGCCAGATCTTCCTCGAGACCGACCTCTTCTACTCGGGCGTGCGCCCCGCCATCAACGTCGGCATCTCCGTGAGCCGCGTCGGCGGCAACGCGCAGATCAAGAGCATGAAGGCGGTCGCCGGCACCCTGCGCCTCGACCTCGCGCAGTACCGCGAGATGGCCGCCTTCGCGCAGTTCGCGAGCGACCTCGACTCGGCGACGCAGGCCCAGCTTCAGCGCGGCCAGCGCCTCGTCGAGATCCTCAAGCAAGCGCAGTACGTGCCCCTGCCGGTCGAGAAGCAGGTCGCCCTCGTCTGGGCGGCGACCGCCGGCCTGCTCGACCAGATCCCGGTCGCGGCGCTCGCGAAGTGGGAGAAGGAGTTCTACGCGTTCCTCGAGGCCAAGCACGCCCAGGTGCTCGCCGACATCCGCGACCGCAAGTTGAACGACAAGAAGGCGCTCGAGGCGGCCCTCAAGAAGGCGGTCCTCGCGTTCAACGAGACCTTCGACACCGGCGAGGCCAAGGCGAAGCCTGCCGCGAAGAAGGACGAGAAGAAGGCCGCCAAGCAGGCCGAGGCGGAGCACTGAACTTCACCCCCCGGCCCCCGCTCCCTGACGGGAGAGGGGGAGTAAGCGGCCTCCGATGCCCTCTCTGAAATCGATCCGCAAGCGCATCGTCTCGACCAAGTCGATGCAGAAGATCACGCGCGCCATGAAGATGGTGGCCGCGGCTCGTCTGCGTCGCGCGCAGCAGCGCATCACCGAGCTGCGCCCCTTCGCGCTCAAGACGGCGGAGGTGCTGCGGAACGTCGCGCTGCACACCGGCGGCGGGGCCGACCTGCACCCGCTGCTCGCGCGCCGCGACGAGGAGCAGATCCTGCTCATCGTGCTCTCGAGCGATCGCGGGCTCGCCGGCGCCTTCAACTCGAACCTGAACCGCGCCGCCGAGCGCCTGTGGCGCGAGGAGACCGCGAACGGCAAGCGCGTCGCCTTCATGACGATCGGCCGCAAGGCGCGCGACTACTTCCGCCGCCGCGGCGCCGACATCATCAAGGAGATCCCGGCCGTCACCGAGAAGGTCCAGCTCGGCGACGTCGACGTGATCGCCGCCGAGGTCGTCGACCTCTACACCGGCTCCGAGTCGGCGGAGCCCACCGCGGCGCTCGCCGAGGGCGAGGCGCCGGTCGAGCGGCGCACCGGCCTGGTCGCGACCGGCGAGGCGACGCAGTTCGACGCGGTCTACCTCGTCTACAACGAGTTCAAGTCGGCGATCACGCAGCATGTCGACGTGCAGCGGCTGCTGCCGATCGACCCGACGGTCGACGACGGCGACGCGTCGCCCGAGCCGCGCGCCTCGCACATGCCTGCGGGCGCCGTGGGCCTCGACTTCGTCTACGAGCCGAACCGCAAGGCGCTGCTCGATCGCCTGCTGCCCCTCTACGTGCAGATCACCCTATTTCGCGCGATGCTCGAGTCGGTCGCCTCGGAGCACGGCGCCCGCATGACGGCCATGGAGGCGGCGACCGGCAACGCGAAGGACGTCATCGCGAGCCTGTCTCTGCAGTACAACCGCGCCCGACAGGCGGCGATCACCAAGGAGCTCATGGAGATCATCGGCGGCGCCGAGGCGCTCAAGTAGCGACGAACGCTCCCCCTTCGCGCGCGGCGCGCCTGCCCCCTCGGCGAGCGCGCCGCGTCTCGTTTTGTGCCGCACTGCGCGGGGGGCCTGGGCCGGCCGTTGCCCACGCGCCGCCGAGCCGTGGCACAATCCGCCCCTACGACGCTCGTCGCTCGCGGCCCGACCCCCGGGGCGGCGTGCGGATGCGGCGCGTGTCCGAGGCA